>NZ_JAZZJS010000087.1:0-41843 GCF_056180635.1 Denitrobacterium sp.
TGGACGAGTACGAGGCGTTCATTGACGAGTACGTCGACTTCATGAAGGAGTACAAGAGCTCGGGCAATGTCTCGTCGCTGCTGAGCAAGTATTCCAGCATCATGTCGAAGTACAGTTCGTTCATGGAGAAGTACAACGCTATCGATAAGGATTCGCTTTCCACTGCCGATGCGGCGTATTACGCCGAAGTGAGCGCACGCGTTACGCAGAAGCTTGCCGAAGTCATGTAGCGTTTGGCGAATTCCGTTGGGTGAGGGGTCGCGGCATGCGGCCCCTCTTTTGGTACGATGGCCTGTATGAACGAAGACTCTCTACATCAGGATCTAAGCAGCTACCTGCAGGCGCGCGAAGAGCGCGATCGGTATCGCGTCGATGCCGTGCTGAAGGAGTCTCCCTTCGAGATAACGCAGCGCGTATATCGTTGTAACCCCGACGGTTCCGAAGATGGCCCATATGTGCGGAAGATCTTTTCTGGTGAAGCAGATAAGCGCCAGGTGGGCGGCACGTATGGTTTGCTCTGGCGGGAGCAGCAGGCAGGTGGGGAGATGCTTAACCTCCCTCGCTTGTACGGCGTGTATGACGCTATTGATTCCCTTGAAGTGCTTATGGAATACGTGGGTGGCACGTCGTTGCGCTCGCGCATCCTTGCGCATCCCGAGCGACGGATGGCCCTTACGGCAACGGTGTTTCCGCAGGTGTGCGATGCCGTAGCGTCCTTACATGATGCTTTGGCGGGCCCTATCATCCATCGTGACATCACGCCTTCGAATGTCATGTGCGATGGGGCTGATGATGGTCGCGTTCGCGCCGTTCTCATTGATTTCGGCGTTGCGCGCGTTCATAAGCAGGAGGCTACTGCCGACACTGCCCACTTTGGCACGGCTGCGTATGCGGCGCCCGAGCAATATGGCTTTCGGCAGACCGACGTGCGCACCGATGTGTATGGCCTGGGCGCGTTGTTGAGCTTCTGCCTGATGGCGCGCGACCCCGTTCGGTCTGGTGGGGAAGGGGAATGCTGCCTTTCGGGTGCGCCGGAAGCGTTGGCTGCGGTGGCAAGAAAGGCCATGGCGTTCGACCCCGATGACCGCTTTCAGTCGGCGCGAGAGCTCAAGGAGGCGTTTCTCTGCGCGCTTGAGGGCCGCGTTGCGCCTTGCGAGCAACGGCGTGTGGGCGTGCCGCGAGGGCTGGGCTTCGTTTGGAATGCGCTTTTGCTCGCCCTATTCGTATTCTGGGCGATGGTCATGGGCATTGCCTGGACGAATTATCCCCTTGAGCTGGCTGGCTGGCCTGTGGGGATGAAGGCGTTCCTCTTCGTAGTGTTTGCTGCACTGTTCTTCGTCTTTCCTGCGTTCCTCGTCTGGTTTGTCGCAGATAAGCGTAGGCTTCGCAGGAGGTTTCCTCGTATCGATCGTGGGTCCACGCGGAGGAATGTGCCCATCTTGCTGGTGGCGCTGGTAGTGTGCTTGCTGCTGTTTGGCCTGCTCTGGTGGCTGATACGCGCCTTGGGTTTGCAATAGGACGCTGTACGGGCCGTCCATTGTTGGGTGAGCTCAACCGTAGGGGTAAATGTCCGAACGTGAAAGGAGCCTGCAGCCAAGATGGCGGCAGGCTCCATGTTCGAATGCTGCGATGGTTTTACAGCCCGGGAATGGGCTCGCACTCTTCGGCAGGGGCGATGTTGGCTGCACGCAGGGCTGCGAGGAATGCGTCGTTCGAACGCGTGGCGATGAGCTCGCGCGGGAAATGCATCTCTTCCAGCAGTTTGGGAACGTAGCGGAAGTCACCGATTTCAGCCGAGATGTGGCTATCGGTGTTCACGGCAATGGGCGTATTGGTTTCCGCGCAGCGCTCCAGGATCTCCAGGCACATCTCGTGCGATTTCGGCACGTGCGTGAAGCTGTACTCGTTGATCTCGATGAGCTTGTGGTTTTCGCGGGCTGCTTCCAGCACCGTGTCGATGTCGAACTGCACGCCCGAGCGGCCGGAATGGCCCAGGATGAGCACCTTGGGGTGCTGCAGGACGTTTACGTACATCTCGGTGGCTTCGCTGACGATCGCCTCGCGGGCGAACCAGCGATTGTGAATGCTGGCCACGGCGTAGTCGCAGCGGCGGAAGACGTAGTCCTGCATGGTGATGGGCGGCGTGGGCGTGCCATCGATGCTGGTGGTGAACACGTCGTCGGCACCGTAGAGGTCGCCGTGCAGATTAACGATGTCTGCTTCGGCGCCGTGCAGAAGCGTTACCCCATGCCATACGCGGGGCCAGACGCGGTAGTTGTTGTAGTACTGGTAATTGCGGATGTCGCGTTCCAGATACAGCATGTCGCTGAAATGGTCGGTGCTGCCCAGGAGCGTAATGCCGCGTTCCGCGGCCGCGCGAACGTTCTCTTCGATGGTCGAGTACGCGTGACGCGAGAAGATGGTGTGCGTATGCGTGTCGCACGCGAGGCGCAGAGGTTCGGAATCCATGCTCATGGCTGCCTTTCGCTCGGGTATCTTTCCTGTATTGTCGCGCTCGTGGCGACTCGTGCAAGGGGATTGGGAAATGATACGGCGTAAAAGCATGCGGGCGACCCCTTTCGGAGCCGCCCGCACACAGCATGAGGCTATCGAATGCTAGGCGAGGACAGCCTTAGCATCTTTGACTTCTTCGTCCTGGGCAGCAGCTTCCCCAGCAAGGAAGTCCTTCATCTGGTTGTAGAGGGCTGCAACCTTGCGCTCTGCCGCAACCTGGTCGGGCAGTGCGATGACCTGGCAAGCGGAGTGCTTGTCTTCAGGCGTACCGGACAGCGGGTCGACCTGGTGCATGGTGAGCACGTTGCACTTGCCGATCCACCACTGGTAGGTCATGTAGACGGCGCCCTTGTTGATGCGGTCGTCTACGATGGCACGGGTGTACACGGAGCCACGACGCGACTTGACCTGAACGATGTCCTGGTCCTTGATGCCGCGTGCCGCAGCGTCGGCGGGGTGAATGTGGACCTCGCCGGGCTCGTCGGCCAGAGCGGTGAGCGTGCGGCAGTTGCCCGTCATGGAACGGCAGCTGTAGTGGCCAACCTCGCGGACGGTGCACAGGACCAGCGGGTAAACCTCGTCAGCCAGCTCGGTGGGCTTGATGTAGTCGTGGGCCATCAGGATAGCCTTGTGGTCGGCCGTGGTGAACTGGCCGCCCTTGTACAGCGTGGGCGTGCCGGGGCAGTCGAGCGTGGGGATAGGCCACTGGGCATGACCCGTGCCTTCCATCTTCTCGTACGTAGCACCATAGAAGTTCGGGCACAGTTCGCGGATTTCGTCCCAGATTTCCTTGGTGTTGTTGTAGTGCATCGGGTAGCCCATGCGCGTGGACAGGTCGGCAAAGATCTCCCAGTCGTGACGGCACTCGCCCTTGGGCGGTACGGCAGCGGTGAAGCGCTGGAACGTACGGTCGCTGGCCGAGAATACGCCGTCATGCTCGCCCCAGCTGGTGCCGGGCAGGACAACGTCGGCCAGAGCGGTGGTCTGGGTCATGAAGATGTCCTGGCTGATGAACAGGTCGAGCTTGCTGAGCGACTCGATCATGTCGGTGGAATCGGGCTCGGTCTGAACCGGGTCCTCGCCGAAGTTGTAGAACGCGCGAATCTCGCCGCTCTTCGCGCCGTGGGGCACGTCGGTGAGCTTGAAGCCCTCGCGGTCGGACAGGAAGCCCTCGGGAAGGTTCCAGGCCTGCTCGAACTTGGCGCGAGCCTTCGGGTCGGCAATCTTCTGATAGCCGGGGAACAGGCTGGGCCACATGCCCATGTCGCAGCTACCCTGAACGTTGTTCTGACCACGAACGGGGGCAACGCCTGCGGCATCGCGGCCGATCTGGTTGGCGATGACGGAGATGGCGGCAATCGTGTGGACCGTCTTGACGCCCTGGTTCTGCTGCGTAACGCCCATGCCCCAACCGATGATGGAGTTGGCGGATTCGGCGTACATGTGCACGGCGCGACGGAACGTGGCCGGATCGACGCCGGTGATGTCCTGCACGGATTCGGGGGTGTACTTGGAAACGACCTTCCACCACTCGTCGAAGCCGGTGGTGTGGGCTTCTACGAATTCCTTGTCCATGAGGCCGTCGTTCACGATGACGTTAGCGAAGGCGTTCATGAAGGCCAGGTTGCAGCCATTCTTGATGGGCATGTAGATGTCGGCGATGCGAGCGCTTTCCGTGACGCGCGGGTCGGCAACGATGAGCTTGGCGCCACGTGCCTTGGCCTTCACGATGCGGCGGGCAACGATGGGGTGCGAAGCGCTGGGGTTGTAGCCGAACAGGAAGATGCAGTCGGCCTTTTCCATGTTCGGGATGGAAACGCTCATGGCGCCAGAGCCGAGCGTGTCCATGAGGCCGATAACGCTGGGGCCGTGGCAGGTACGTGCGCAGTTGTCGATGTTGTTGGTGCCGATGCAAGCGCGCGTGAACTTCTGCATCACGTAGTTGGCTTCGTTTCCGGGACCACGAGAGGAACCGGTGGTCATGATGGCGTCGGGGCCGTACTCTTCCTTGATGGCCATGAGCTTCTTAGCGGTGAAGTCGAGAGCTTCGTCCCAGCTAACGCGCTCGAGCGGGCCGCCCTTGGTGCGGCGGATCATAGGATGGAGGATGCGCGGCGTGAGAATCTTCGTGTCGTTGATGAAGTCGTAGCCGCACATGCCCTTCAGGCACAGCTCGCCTTCGTTGGTAACGCCGTCGATGCCTTCAGCGTCGACTACGACGCCGTTCTCGACGATCAGATTGAGCTTACAGCCCGCCCCGCAGTAAGGGCAAACTGCCATATGCTTTTCCATAGTGTTCTTCTCTCTGCTAGGCAAGGACAGGATTCAGGGGGACGCTCGAAAGCGAGGCCGCCGCTTCAGCGGCGTCAGCCCATTTGTTCTTGCGGGACGTATCGAAAGACTCGTTGTCCTGAACGTGCAGGGCACCGGTCAGGCAAGCGCCAACGCAAGCGGGTCCTTCGCTGCGATCGTGGCAGAGATCGCATTTAACGATGTAGGGCTTGCCGGCTTCGCCGATGAAGAGCTCGTCGACGCATCCGGTGTAGACGTCCTCGGGGCGGCCGACAATCTGGATGGCGCCATAGGGGCAAGCCATCATGCAGCTGCGGCAGCCGATGCAGCGGTCTTCGCGCATGGCCACGCGGCCATCTTCCTCGTGGTAGAGCGCGTTGACGGGGCATGCCTTGGCGCAGGGGGCGTCCTGGCAATGACGGCATGCGATAGGGGTAGATACTTTAAGGGTTGAAACAACGTTAAGACGCGGAATGGCCACGTCCCCAACGATATCGTGCTTGTCAAAGCACGCGGCCATGCAGGTCCTGCATCCTATACAGAGTCCTGCATCGCCGACGATGAACTTGTTTCCGTCCACCATCGTCTCCTTCTCCTCCTGGATGGATAAACCCTCTCCTGGCCCCAAGACTGGGGTGGCTGCTTGCTGCGGGAATAGTGGGGGGAATGCCTTCAGCGGATCCGTGCAGAATTCGGAAAAGAGATAGTGCCGAAGGTACCGCGCAGTAAGAAATGCCTTATGCCTCGTCTGTTCATAAGGGGTTAGCGCAACTCTATAAATCTCCACATTCGATGTCAATATATTCTCGAGTCAGAATAGAGCAGTTTTAATTCCTATAATCAGCTAGGTGTAGCGCTCACCTGGGGAAATGCAGGCCATCAAGAGGGCGTTTCCGGGGCTCCGAAGGGGTGTGTTAAGCATTTCATCGATAATTGTGTATAACGAAAGTGATACCACAAGAGAGCAAAACGCAAGGTCAACACGTCGCGGGCAATCCAAAAACGCGAAAAAACGTTCAACCCGTTACAGACCCCGGTTTTCGGGGTGTTTTTGAGCATCGTAAAATCGAGCGAAAACGGGCAAAAACGCCGAAAATCGCCTAACTTTCCGCTTCTCACCTGCGACTATATTTATATTGTGAATTGGGTTGCACCTTTTAGAACCACTGTGTGTGCGTATCGTGGAGGGTGTGTGGGGAAGTGTGTGCGCAAGGGTCTTATTTCGCCCAATCCGCACAGTGTCGAAAACAGGCCAATTCGCCGTGTTTTGCCGCTCCGTTGTTCTGTGGGTCAAAAACGCGTTTTTGTTTATCAAAAAAACTATTTCCCCAGGAAAGTCTGAAGAAACGTATTACATCCGTATACGCAATATAACGGAGAGATTACAGCAACGTGTTCAGTGAGTCGCGCTAGTGCGTATCACAATCGTAATATCCAATTATTTCGAGTAGAGCATAAAAAACTGGTAGTTTCCCAGCAGCAATCAAAAGTGTCTTTCAGACTCAACGCATACCAACAGGGGTGATACGAAATGCTCAATTAATAATACGAATAGCCTAATTGACGTGGGCATATCAAAACAGTACGATTCTCCATATCAGATTCATCTAAATCTGGTCTCAACCACTTTCAAAGAGTGAATCGAAGCTACGCAAGCTCTTCATTCTTGTTTGAATCTCTTACATACAACCTAATGAGGTCCCCATATAGGTCGCTCGGGAGAAGCGTGAGGGAAAGGACGGGCTTTTATGGGAAGTAAGTTTGTCGTGTCAGATCCGCGTAAGTGCGTTGGTTGCAAGGCATGCATGACTGCATGTCTTGTTCAGCATTTTCAGCCGGGTGATGTTCCAATTTCGCGTCTGAATGTGATTCAGGCAGACCCTGACACGTCTGCCGCGGTCGTGTGCCGCCACTGCGAAGACGCCCCCTGCGCGGCTGCATGCCCCACGGGCGCTCTGTATCACGACGGCAACCGCGTGGCGGTCGACCTGTCGCTGTGCATCGGCTGCCGTGGTTGCGTAACGGCATGCCCCTTCGGCGCAGTGGATGTTGCGGAAATCTTCCGCCCCGCCAAGCTCAACGATATCGAAGTCGCAACGCGCGTCACGCCTGTGGTCGTGAAGTGCGACCGCTGCGTCACGAGGCCCGACGGCCCCGCATGCGTCGCAGCGTGCACGTCCGGCGCCCTGGCTCTGGTCGATCAGCGCGATATCGACGCGAACGTAAGGGATAAGCGTCTGAATGCCGCCACGGCAGCTCAGACTTTTGCCGAGAAGTTTTAAGTAGGTAAGTGTGCGCGGGCGCCAAAGCATCGGCGCCCGCGTAACACGTAGGGGAGGAGAAAGCACTATGGAGAAGCATTCAGCTACGAGGGAGATGTGCAACCCCAGTGCCTACATGATTCGAAACTGCGCGCGAACCTAATGGGTCCGCGGTTGTCGGCCTGATTGACGCAGTCGTAGCAACGCAAGTTGCCGCACCTTCGGTTAACGGGATTGTGTTAGTTGGCAGCGAGGTGCGAGTTTGCGGGGGTAACGCAGAAATGCTTCCGCGAATCGACTGAGAAGAAGCTGGGTCCAGGCAGCCATGGCGCGGGAAAGCGTCGATGCGTGAAGCGCTTCGCATGGAATCTCTCCGATCATGTGAACGTAACCCACGAATCGGCCGTCCGGTGGAAAGGGGAATTCCACGGAGTCCCAAACCTGGCGAATGGAACCTTCAGGTCGGGCCCGATGCGCGCAAGCTGAAGGGGGACCCGTTCGGCATTTCCGGCGTGTCGCTCAACGGTTTGCAAGCAGACGGCAGCAATAGCCGATGTTGTCCCGCTCTAACTAGCGAGACGAGCCCCCGAGGGAGTCAGGCTGGGGCAAAGCCCAATGCGATGCGCTGGCCTTTATATATGTTCGCGTGCAGTGGACAAGAGGGCGAATCGGTGGCGGTTCTCATTAGGGATAGGAGGAGGAGCGCGCGGGGCCGCAAGAAGAGGCCCCGCGCTTTGGAAGCGTCCGTGGAAGCGATACGCGGGCGCCATGAGGAGTACGAGTTTCACACAAAGGGGTGAATTCATGAATCGCTTTATCGCAATCAATCCGAATCGGTGCATTGCGTGCGGCACGTGCCGCGCGGAGTGTGCCGAGGGCCATCGCAGTGCCGGATTGCTTGACGAGCCGCGTTTGGCGCTCTACGAGAGCCGCGACGTGGTGGCTTCGGTTACGTGCCACCATTGTTCGGGCGCTCCCTGCGCGCGCGTGTGCCCGGTCGATGCAATCAAGATTTGCGATGATGGCTGCGTGCGCGTCGACGAGCATGTTTGCATCGGTTGCAAACTGTGCGCCGTCACGTGCCCGTTCGGAGCCATCCATATGTTCGGTACGCCCATTTCGGGCGTAGCGGGCGTGGAGTACAAGACACCCACGTTCCCCGCTTCCGCCGATCCGATTCTCCAATGGGAAATCGGCGTGTACTCCGCAGCCGTCAAGTGCGACCTGTGCGAGTACGACAACGGCCATCCCCATTGCGTCGACGCTTGCCTCACCAACGCCCTGCGTTTGGTGGAGTGCGGCGAAGACGATTCCGAGCTCGAGGCCAAGCGCGTCGAGGCGGTTAAGGGAAACATGGTCATCGTCGGCAATTTCGACCAGCAAGATCACGATAAAGAAGGGAGGTAGAAGCCATGAATCTACTGATTGCTTCATTGGGCATTTCCACCGTAGGCGCATTTCTCGCGCTCCTGTGCGGGAAGAATGAAGGCGCCGGTAAGGCAGTTGGCTGCACGTTCGGTGCGGTCGCAGCCGTTGTGTCGCTGATTGCGGGCTTGGGAGCTATTACCGGTTCTGTGCAGACCTTCCAGATGGGTACCGTGTTCTTTGCTTTCTCGCTTCGTCTCGACGCTCTGTCGGGCATCATGGTCACGGTTCTTTCCGTGCTCGCCCTCGCGGCGTGGATTTACGGTTTCTCGTATTTCGACGATTACCGCGGCAAGGGCATTTCGTCCATGGCGTTCTTTATGAACCTGTTCGTGGCGTCTATGAACTGCGTATGCACCACCGATAGTGCATTCTGGTTCCTGGTATTTTTCGAGCTCATGTCGCTCACCAGTTACTTCCTGGTTATCACCGAGCAGAACGAGACGTCCATCAAGGGCGGCTTCATGTATTTCGTGATGGCCCACGTTGGCTTCTTCATGATCATGGTCTCGTTCCTTACCATGGCGGCTCTTACGGGCAGCTTCGAATTCGCGGCGTTCCGCACCGCGCAGTTCTCTCCCGTGGTCGCAAGCCTCTGCTTCACGCTGGCTTTCCTGGGCTTCGGTTTCAAGGCAGGCATGATTCCGTTTCACTCTTGGCTTCCGATGGCCCATCCCGCCGCACCTTCCAACGTGAGTGCTCTCATGTCGGGCGGCATGATCAAGATCGGCATCTTCGGTATCGTCAAGGTCGGTTTCGACCTGCTTGGCGCCTGCCAGGTTGAACTTTGGTGGGGCATCATGGTGCTGCTTTTCGGCGCCGTGTCCAGTGTGCTCGGCGTTGCATACGCATTGGGCGAGCATGATATCAAGCGCCTGCTTGCATATCACTCGGTCGAGAACATCGGCATCATCCTGCTGGGTGTTGGCATTGCTCTGATCGGTGCCGCAACCGGCTCTACCGCGCTCACGGTCATTGGTCTTCTGGCTGGTCTGTTCCACCTTATCAACCACGCCATGTTCAAGGGCCTCCTGTTCCTGGGTGCTGGCTCGGTGCTGTTCTCCACGGGAACGCGCAACATGGAAGTGTTGGGTGGCCTGCGCAAGGTTATGCCCACCACCGCCGTGTGCTTCCTCATCGGCTCGCTCGCGATTTCCGCTATCCCGCCGCTGAACGGTTTCGTTTCCGAATGGTTCACCTACCAGGGTCTGTTCACCGCCGCCATGGACGGCGATTCCGTGGTGAAGGTCGTTTGCGCCTTCGGTGCGGTTATGCTCGCCATCACCGGTGCCCTGGCTGTTACCTGCTTCGTTAAGGCTTACGGCGTTACCTTCCTGGGTGCGGCTCGCAGCGATGTCGCCGCCAACGCCAAGGAGGTTCCCGCCCCGATGCGCCTCGCCATGGTGCTTCTGGCCATCATCTGCGTCGCCCTGGGCGTTTGCGCTCCCTGGGTCGTGCCGTCGCTCACGCAGGCTGCCGCCTCCATCGCCGATACCGCCATTGCCGGTACGTCGAGTGGCGCCACGCTGGTGAACCCCATCATCGACAGTGTCGTCTCCACGCCGCTCGTCGCCGTGCTGCTCGTTGGCGCCATCGTCGTCATCTGGGCTGTCATTCGCGCGAAGAGCACGGGTGGCACCTCGAACGAGCCCGATCCCTGGGCTTGCGGTTACAACCCCACGCCCGATATGCCCCTGATCGCCAACAGCGTTGGCGCCCAGGTGAAGCACTTCTGGGCTCCGTTCTATCGCATGCGCGATAGCCTGTCCGCTCAGAGCCCCGCATGCGCTCGCATGTTCCAGGGTCTTTCCAAGTGGGCGTATCGCGTGCAGAACTGGGGCGACTTCATGCTGGTCGATCCCACCGCTACTTTTGTCGGTTGGCTTGCGCGTCAGTCGAGCAAGCTGGAAGGTGGCGACTTCCGCGTCTACATCTGCTATGTCGTAGTCGCGCTCGTCGCATTCCTGATCCTCGGCGTTGTATTCATGTAAGGGGGTGCTTCACATGCTAGAACCGATTCAAATTGTTATCGCTCTCGTGCAGGGCATCCTCCTGGTACTTCTCGCTCCGCTCGTATCGGGCATCGCGCGCAAGTTCCGCGCCAAGATGCATACGCGTCGCGGACCGAGCATTCTGCAGGACTACTACGATATTGCGAAGCTGCTGAAACGTCAGGATGTGCACAGCAATCATTCGAGCAACATCTCGCGTATCATGCCTCCGCTGTACATCGGCACGATGTTCGTGCTGGCTATGGGGCTCCCCATGGCTACGCGCATCAGCCCGATTCCGGCGCTGGCCGACGCGATCCTGATCGTCTACCTGCTGGCTCTGCCTCGCTTCTTCTTTGGCCTGTCCGGCCTCGATTCCGGAAGCTCCTATGCTGGCACCGGTAGTGTTCGCGAACTGCTCATCGGCACGCTGGTCGAGCCCTCTCTGATGCTCGCCCTGTTCGTGGCCGCTCTGGCTTGCGGCACCACCAACATCGCCGAAATGGGCGTTGCCGTTGGCGCTGGCGCCGTTGCCAATCCCATCGCGTTCGTCATCGCGGGCGTCGCCTTCGCGGTCGACTGCTACATCGAGATGGGCAAGCTTCCCTACGACTTGGCCGAAGCCGAGCAGGAACTGCAGGAAGGCCCTCTGGCCGAAATGAGCGGTCCTGCGCTCGCCATGATGCACATCGCCATGCCCATGAAGCAGGCAATCATGGCAACGCTGTTCATCGCCATCTTCCTGCCCTTTGGCAGCGCGGTTGACTTCAGCTTCGCGGGCGTTGCCCTGGGCACCGTCGTGTACGTGCTCAAGATGCTGGTCATCCTGCTTATCACCATGGTTCTCGAAAACGTGGTAAGCCGCGTTCGCTGGAACATCACCGGTCGTCAGACGTGGTTCGTGGTCGCAGTTACCGTCTGCGCATTCGCGTTCTGCGTGCTGGGAATTTAACGAAAGGGGGAATGAGACATGACATTGTTCGCAAGTGCATCCATTCTCGTGCCTTTCGTGTGCGCGTTCCTCACGATCATCTCGCCGAGGCGCGTTGATAAGGGTATCTGCATTACGGGTGCTGCGTTGGCCTCGCTTGCCACCGTGCTGGTCGGCGCTCAGTTTGTTGGCGGTGGCATGGAGCCGGTGACGGTCACCTGGCTCTCGTTCGGCACGGTTCCCGTCATGGGCTTCGTGTTCGACAAGGTAAGCTGCTTGCTTGCACCCACGTTCGTCATCATTGGTCTGCTGGTAGTCATTTACTCTACGGCGTACATGGCTCCCACGAACCGCGAGCATCCCGATGAGCCTCGTAGGCGTTTCTACGCGTTCCTCATCATCTTCATCGCCGCTATGGCGGGCCTGGTATACAGCTCCACCATCATCGGCCAGCTGGTGTTCTTCGAAATCACCGGTGCTTGCTCTTGGGCGCTCATCGGCTACTACGACACCGACATCGCTCGCGCGTCGGCCATGAAGGCTCTCATCGTCACGCACATCGCGTCGCTGGGCCTGTATCTCGCAACGGCTGTCCTGTTCGTACAGACTGGCACGTTCGAACTGTCCGCCATCGGCACTCTTGCCGAAGGCCCCAAGACGTTCGTCATGCTGGCCATCCTGTTCGCGGCATGGGGCAAGTCGGCGCAGATTCCGTTCTACATGTGGCTGCCTTCCGCTATGAACGCTCCCACGCCCGTTTCCGCTTACCTGCACGGCGCCTCCATGGTTAAGGTTGGCGTGTGCATCTTCGCCCGCGCTCTCGTGTGCGCCGGCGCGGTATCCGAGGTCGTTGGCTGGGTCGTCGTTATCGGCGGCATCGTCACCTGCATCTTCGCCTTCCTCATGTACCTGCCTCAGGATGACATGAAGCGCCTCCTGGCGTTCTCCACGATCAGTCAGCTCAGCTACATCTTCCTGGGCTTCGGCTTCTACATCTTCGGCAGTGGCATGGCGTTCGATGGCGCGGTTATGCACATCTTCAACCATGCTTGGGCGAAGACCCTGTTCTTCCTGCTCGCTGGTGCATTCAGCTGCACCATGGGCACGCGTATGCTCCCGCAGCTGCGCGGCGTTCTGAAGAAGCGCCCCATCCTGGGCATCGGCTTCGGCGTTGCCGCTCTGGCCATCGCTGGCTGCCCCCCGATGAACGCCTTCTTCAGCAAGTTCTACATCTTCAGCGGCGGCTTCCTTACCGCTGCTAACAATGGCCCGCTGCTGTTCATCGTGGTCATTGCCCTCATCGAAACGGTTGTCTGCTTCATGTGGTTCCTGAAGTGGATGGGTTCGGTCATGTTTGGCGAGCCCAGCGAGGTCGTCGAGAACTCGGCGCCCGTGCCTGCCGCCATGAAGGGCGTGTTTATCGTTCTCATCATCATGACGTTCTGCTCCGGCTTCTTCGCCGCGGCATGGATTGGTTAGGAGGTGCCCTTAATGGAAACAGGATTTTTGATCGTCAACCTGCTAGGCTGCGTCCTGGTCATCACCTCCACGCTCGTGGTGCTCGCCCGTAAGCTGCGCGTTGCTGCATATATGTATGCGCTGCAGTCGTTCGTGATCGTGGCTATGTTCGCCACGCTTGGCGCCACCACCGGTTCTACCGAGCTCTACATGTGGTCCGTGTCGGCGTTCGTCACGAAAGTACTGCTTGTTCCGGGCATTATGCTCTACACGATTAAGAAGCTGGGCGACGACGCCGATGTCGAGCTTCCCTCGAAGCTTTCCCCGGTTGGATGCGTTCTGCTGGTAATCGGCGAAGTTGTCGTGTGCTACCTGGCCGTTATGGGCATTCAGCTGCCCACCGCGGCAGCCGTGCACCCCGCGCTCGCCATCTCGCTGGCGCACTTCGCCATCGGCCTCACCTGCATCGTGTCGCAGCGCAACATCGTCAAGCAGGTCTTCGGTTACTGCCTGATGGAGAACGGCTCCCACGTAACGCTGGCTCTGCTGGCCCCCAACGCTCCTGGTCTGGTGGAAACGGGTATCGCCACCGACGCCGTGTTCGCGGTAATCATCATGGTGTTCATCGCCGTCAAGATTCATCGCGTCAACAAAACGCTCGATGCCCACGACCTTATGAACTTGAGGGGGTAGGTGATAACACATGGATCTTTCGAATATGCTCATAGTACTGCTGGCGTTGCCGCTTGCCGCCACGCTACTCATGGCTGTGTTGCCTGCTCGCTCCGTTTCTAAGACGATCTACGAGGTAATACATACTCTGTCCATCGCAAGCGTGCTCATCGTGTCGCTGATCCTGGTGGTGAGCGAGTTCACCTCCGGGGAAACCATCACGGCCCTGGGAATGTGGTTCAGGCTCGATTCCCTGTCTAGCGTGTTCGTAACGCTCATCGGCCTCATCGGTATGCTGGTCGGCGTGTTCTCCGTGCCGTACATCCAGCACGATGTGGAAGCCGGCAACCTTACGCGCCAGCAGGTCAAGAACTACTACTCGTTCTTCAGCCTGTTCCTCTTCACGATGCTTCTGGCCGCAACGTCCAACAACATCATCATGATGTGGATCTGCATCGAGGCCACCACGCTCGCTACGGTGTTCCTGGTTGGCTGCTACGAAACGAAGCTCGCCCTGGAAGCCGCTTGGAAGTACGTTATCGTCTGCACCGCTGGCGTTGCCTTCGGTCTGTACGGTACGCTGCTCATCTACGCCAACGCCGCTGCGGTTATGTCCGACAACACGCAGGCTGCCTTCTGGACGTCCATCGTCCCCATCGCCAGCCAGCTCGACCCCACCGTGGTTACCATCGCGTTCACGTTCGTGGTAATCGGCTTCGGCACCAAGGCCGGTCTGTTCCCGATGCACACGTGGCTGCCCGACGCCCACTCCGAGGCGCCCAGCCCCGTATCGGCTCTGCTCTCCGGCGTGCTTCTGAAGTGCGCGGTCCTCGTGATCATCCGCTTCTACGTGCTCACCGTCTCCTGCATCGGCGTCACCTTCCCCCGCGCGATTCTTCTCACGCTGGGCCTGCTGTCGGTGTGCGTCGCGGCCTTCGCCGTGTACACGCAGGACGACCTGAAGCGCAAGCTCGCATACAGCTCCTGCGAGAACATCGGTCTCGTGGTGCTCTGCCTCGGCTTCGGTGGCCCCATCGGCATCGCCGCAGCTCTGCTGCACTGCGTGTTCCACGGCTTCACCAAGGCCCTGCTCTTCTGCCTGTCGGGCAACGTGCTCATGAAGTACGGTACGCGCGACCTGCGTAAGATCACTGGCATCATCGATGCGGCCCCCGCAACCGCCGTGCTCATGGCATTCGGCTTCTTCGCCCTTTCCGGCTTCCCGCCGTTCGCCATGTTCACCTCTGAAATCGGCGCTTTCGTCGCTGGTTATCAGGGCGGCATGACCTGGGTCCTCATCCTGCTCGCCCTTGCCCTCACGGTTGTTGTCTGCGCCCTGGTTGGCGTGGTCGCCCGTTCCGTCCTGGGTAAGAAGCCCGAAGCTATGGAAAAGAAGGAACTGCCCTTCATGGCGCTCCTTCCCGAGGTCATCCTCGCTGCCTGCATTCTGTGGTTCGGCGTGGCTATGCCGCAGCCCCTCATGACGGGCATCAACAATGCCACCAGCATCGTCATGCAGGAAGATGTCGACGCCGACGCTACCGGTTCGCTCCTTTCGGGCGTGAGCAACCTCATCCAACTGAACTAGTCCCGTGCACGAAAAAGGAGATTTATCGTGACATCAAGAAAGAAAATAGCGCTCCGCACGGGCGAATCCCACATTCAGGCGGTCCGCGAACGCTACCCGGGCGTAGTGCTTTCGGAAAGCTGGTCGACGGATTACCAGCCGGTGATCACCGTCGCCCGCGATTCCGCGCCTGTGGTAATCGAGTACCTGTACTATCAGCGCGGCGGCTGGATGCCCGTTATGGTGGGAAATGACGAGCGCTCCTTTAACAACTGCTTTGCCCTGTACTACATCCTCTCCATGGAGGAAGAAGATCGCTGCATGCTCACCGTGCGCGTCGAGGTGCCGGCCGATACGTGCGAGTTCTACGCCGTATCGCCCAAGGTCCCCGCGGCCGTCTGGAGCGAGCGTGAAGTGCAGGATATGTTCGGCCTGCGTGCCATCGGCATCATCGACAACCGTAACCTGGTTCTGCCCGACGACTGGCCGATGGATATCCACCCGCTCCGCAAGGACGCCATGGATTACCGTTATCGCCCCGCACCTACCAGGGATATCGAGAACTACGAGTTCCTGAAGGAAACGGGTGACCACGAGACCACGACGATCCCCATGGGCCCCATGCATATCACCTCCGACGAGCCTGGCCACTTCCGCCTGTACGTCGAAGGCGAAGAGATCATCGACGCCGACTACCGCATGTTCTTCGTACATCGCGGCATGGAAAAATGCGCCGAGTCCCGCATGGATTACGACAACGTCTCGTTCCTGGCCGAGCGCATCTGCGGCATTTGCGGCTACGCCCACTCCGTGGCGTACTCCGAAACGGTGGAGCGCGCCCAGGGCATCGAGGTGCCGCTGCGTGCCCAGTACATCCGCTCGCTCCTTCTGGAAACCGAGCGCCTGCACTCGCACATGCTGAACCTCGGCCTCGTGTGCCACTACAGCGGCTTCGACACGGGCTTCCAGCACTTCTTCCGCGCTCGCGAGAAGTCGATGGACCTGGCCGAGCTGCTCACCGGCGCCCGTAAGACGTACGGCTACAACCTCATCGGTGGCGTTCGCCGCGACATTCTGTCCGAGCAGAAGCTCGAGACGCTGCGTCTGGTGAACGAGATCCGCGAGGATTCGAAGCGCCTGGTCGACGAGCTCCTGAGCACGCCCAACTTCCTGAAGCGCGCCCAGGGCATCGGCAAGCTCGACCCGCAGATCGCTCGCGACTACAGCCCCGTAGGCCCGCTCGTACGCGGAAGCGGCTTCGCCCGCGACGCCCGTTGGGTCCATCCGTTCGACGGCTATGCGGCCATCGCTGCGAAGCACAAGCCCATCACGGCTGACACGTGCGACGTGTTCGGTCGTACCGTGGTGCGCGTGGGCGAACTGCTCGACTCCATCGACATCATCGAGGAGCTGCTTTCCGCCGAGCTGCCCGCCGGCCCCGTGCTCAACGAGAAGTTCAACATCGACCCGCACAAGTTCGCGCTTGGCTGGACGGAAGCGCCTCGCGGCGAGGACGTCCACTGGTCGATGATCGGCAACGATCAGAAGTGCTATCGTTGGCGCGCCAAGGCCAGCACGTACAGCAACTGGCCCGTCCTGCGTTACATGTTCCGCGGCAACACCATCTCCGACGCTGCTCTCATCGTTGGCTCGATCGACCCGTGCTATTCCTGCACCGAGCGTGTCAGCATCATCGATGTGAAGAAGCACACCGAGAAGGTTGTTACGAAGCAGCAGCTTGAGACCTATGCGCGCACCCGCACGCATAGCCCGCTAGCGGATTAGAGGTGCGAAGATGCTGAAGACTATTAAGGAAATACTCCGCACCGGCGATGCGACTATCCAGTACCCCGCAGCGCCGCTTCATCAGTACGATCATTACCGTGGCAAGCCCGAGCATGACCTGAAGGATTGCATCGCGTGCGGCGCCTGCGCTGTCGCGTGCCCGCCGAATGCCATCCAGATGGTGCTCGACCTCAACGAAGGCACCACGACGTGGTCCATCAACTTCGGGCGCTGCATCTTCTGCGGCCGCTGCGAAGAGGTGTGCCCCACGAAGGCCATCGAGCTCTCCAAGGAGTTCGAGCTGGCTGTGTTCTCGAAGGACGACCTGGAGCAGACGGCGACGTATGGCCTGCAGAAATGCAGCGAGTGCGGTTCGTACTACGCTTCCCAGAAGGAAGTCGAATACGCTTCGAGGATCATCTCCCAGCTCGACGAGCAGGACGCCGAAACGCGTCAGGCTATGAAGTCGATGAGCATGTGCCCCGCTTGCAGGCAGAAGGCCGACGCGTACCGTGCCAAGGAGCGCGTCGATTCCCTGGGCGATCCCACTCCCGAACCTACGGCGGAGCAGATTGAGGAAGCGCGTCGTCTTGCCGAGCAGAACCGCCTGAGGAAGATTAAAGAGATCTACGGTGGAGGTGCCCGCTGATGATTATCGATCACAACGTTCCCGATCGCCTGCAGTACAGGCCCGATCCGGTCACGCTCGACGAGAGCGTGCAGAAAGCCAAGCTGGCGCTTCTGAATGACATTAAACGATCCGTCTATATCTATCGTTGCGACTTGGGCGGTTGCAACGGTTGCGAAATCGAAATTTTCGCGACGATTACGCCTGTGTTCGACGCCGAGCGTTTCGGTATCAAGAACACCCCTAGTCCTCGACATGCTGACATCCTGGTGTATACCGGCGCCGTCACGCGCGCCATGCGCATGCCAGGATTGCGCGCCTATGAAGCAGCCCCTAACCCCAAACTTGTAGTTTCATACGGCGCATGCGGTTGCACGGGCGGCATCTTCCACGACAATTATTGCGTGTGGGGAGGTACCGACAAGATTCTACCGGTCGACGTCTACATCCCTGGATGCCCGCCCACGCCCGCGCAGACCATCTATGGCTTTGCCATTGCCCTGGGACTGCTTGGTCAGAAGCTCCATCACGTCGACGAGGTGGACGACGGAAGCCAGGCCACCCTGCGTTTCGCAGACATTCCCTACAAGGTAATGACGAAGATCGAAAAGGACGCGCGTCTGTACTCTGGCTATCGCTACGGTAAAGACCTCTCCGACAAGTTCCTCACTGCTGTCGAGCAGGAGGGCGGCGTGTTCGCTAACGTGAACGCGCTCATCGAAGGGGAAATCGACCCGCGCAAGGCCGAGGTCTACAAGAAGCTGCGCGACGACCTGATCGAAATGACGGTTTCTGCCGATCGCCGCGACGCGGCGCTTCGCGAAGGGCTTTCTCGTCTGACCCCCAATGGGGAGTCGCTCGATCCCGCTGCCCAGGCAATCCTTGCTGGTGTAGGGAGGCACTAGTATGGGCGTTGCTGCGTCTCAAAGTGCAGCGGAAGCTATGAGCCGGCACCATGCAAGCGATGTTTCGCTTGTCATGGGGCCGGCCCATCAGCCGGCTGAGGATATGGTCGTCTTCTACCGCTTGGGCCGAAAGTTCGTCGACGACGAGCGTTCCGTGCCCGAAGAGGGCTCGCGCGAAGAGGATATCGTGTATTACACCCTTGCCGTTGGGCATCATACGGGTGTTATCGATTGCTTCGACGAGTGCCTTTCGTGTACCGTATCGTGCTACCGTTCGATTTGCGAACTCATGCCCGAGGGACATGCGCGGTATAAGATGGAGGGCATCTTCCGATCTGGGGAAATCCAGATTCTCCACGAGAACGTGGCGGAGATGCTCGAGTTGGTGGAGTCGCTCGACGACGAAGCCATCAACGCGGCACAGCGCGTCTGGCTCGACGGTTTCAAGTCGGTGCTGAAGGCGATGGCTGGCAACAAGGCTATTTACGTAATGGGAAGGGAACGACGCTCGTGAGTGAAAAGATGGTGCTCACTGTTGGTGCGGTACTTCGCGGCGATGATGCCGTCGGGCCGTATCTGGCAAAGCTCTTGGAGCAAGAACCGGCTCCTAGCTGGGAAGTTATTGATGGTGGCCAGATGCCCGAGGATTTCGTCGCTACGATTCGCAGGGCCCATCCGCATACATTGGTTGTGGTCGACGCCGCATCCATGGAGCTGGAACCTGGCGCTCTGCGCAGGCTTTCTGCCGATGATGTTGCTACCGATTACATGATGACCACTCACTCTTTGCCCATTTCGTTTATGCTAAACGAGCTCGAATCGTGCTGCGATGAACTTATTTTTCTAGGAATTCAGCCAGCTCAGATGGAATTTATGGGGGCGCTTACCCCCGCAGTTCGTGCGACTGCTGAAGAGTTGCATGCGCGCTTCGTGCGTGATGAGGACTTTTCGGCTGTGCCTGATTTATCGGTTTAGAAGTTAAATCGTTTGCGGGCAGCTGTCGGGGAGGGTAGTTGCCCGCGAGTCTCTTTTTAGGAGGAGATAATGGAACAGATTACGAAGGAAGACATTGCCGCGGTTGCCCCGGATTGTCGCGCTGCCGCTTCTCTGGAAGCCAAGGCGGAAGCCGTAGGCGTCGGCAAGGCCAACATGGACGTGCCCCGCATGTTCACGCTGGCTATCATGGCCGGCATTCAGATTGGCATGGGCGCTCTGTTCATGACCTACGTCAAGGCCGATCAGACCCTTTCGTTCGCCGCCGCGAACGTCCTGGGTGGTCTGTGCTTCTCGCTTGGCCTCATCTGCGTTATCGTTGCCGGCTCCGAGCTTTTCACCGGCAACTGCCTGATGGTTATGGCTGGCAACAGCAAGAAGGCTGCTTGGTCCGCCATCCTGAAGAACTGGGTCGTCGTCTGGCTCGGCAACCTCGTTGGCTCCCTCATCCTGGTGGGCATCATCGTTGGCTGCGGCCTGATGGGCACCAAGGCTGGCGATAACACCATCGGCGCTCAGATGGTCGCCGTTGCCGCTGGCAAGATCAACCTCGCTCCCACGCAGATCCTCTTCCGCGGCATCATGTGCAACCTGCTGGTGTGCCTGGCCGTGTGGATGGGCTTTGCTGGCCGTAGCGTCATCGACAAGATCTTCACCGCTGTGTTCCCCGTCATGGCCTTCGTTGCCATGGGCTTCGAGCACTGCGTTGCCAACATGTTCTTCCTGCCCATGGGCGTTATCGCTTCCAGCATGGGTTACGGCACCACGACCCTCACCTGGGCCGGTGCGTTCTACAACATCGGCATCGCCACGATTGGCAATACCATCGGCGGCGCCGTGTTCGTTGGCCTGATCTACTGGATCGCCTATCACAAGAAGCAGAAGGCCGCTCAGGCGAACCCTGCTTCCGCTAAGCGCGCTACGGTGAAATAACCACCCGCGCATACGCGCTAGAACCGAAGGAGCCGCTGGCATTGCCGGCGGCTCCTTTGCTGTGTATGGAAGTGGTGCGTGCGGGGGAGTGCTGGCGTGTGACTCGTGCGCCAGCGGCAACGTGTGTGCTTCAGCAGCTCGTCCTGGGGCGGGGCGGGCACGTTGCTTCGTGCCTGCGTCTTTGCTTTGCGTCCGCGTCTTCGCTCCGTACTGCGGCTGGCGCATGCTGGGAAGGAAAACGGCTCCTAGAGTACGAGCGTGCGCTTCATGAGCGGCTTGTCGAAGGACATGATCTTCTCGCCGTGCAGGGCGTTGCGGGCCACCAGGAGGCAGTCCACGAAGTCGAGCATGCTGGAGCCGAATAGGCGCGAGGCATAGCGGGCTACGTCCTCGTCAATCACGTAGATGTCATCCATGAGCTCGATGAGCGTGTAGCCAATCTGGCTTCGGGGCACGCGGTACACGTCGCGCAGCGAAACGGCAACACGTGCCAGGATTTCGGGATACGTATACGCCTCGCCCGACGCGATGGCCTTCGCGGCGTCGCGCGAGTGGCCCTTCTGGTCGTTCAGGAGGTAACGCAGGATTACGGTCTCATCGATTAAAAGCTTCATATTTATCACTCAGCGATCTGATCCATGCTTCACGTTCGGCTTCGCGCAGTTCCTGGTGTGCATAGGCTTCCAGGCGGCTCTGCGCATGAAGCCCGCCCTTGCCCTCGGATGACGTGGGGTGGAAGGGCAGTCCGTTCACTTTGATGCTCTGCTTTACGAAAATGCGTACCGCTTCGGAAAGGCTCGTGCCCTGGTCTGCGAAAATGCGTTCGGCAGCATCTTTGTCGGCGGCATCGATGCGCACATGCAAGATGGCATCTTTGCTCATGACGTTTCTCCTCGCTTACACGCGTTTGTTACGTTTGTAATACGCAAGTATAGCAGTCACGCAAGCGTTGGATTTGGCTTTCCGGCCATGAAAACCATCGCCCCGCTCCGGGCTTGGCATCCGGAGCGGGGCGATGCGCGAACGTATGCGTTGCGGTGCTCGCACACGGTAGGGGTTACTCGTGCGCGAGTTTGCGTGCCGTTAGAAGGACTGAGGGGCGCCCGGCTGCTCGAGCTGCTTGCGCGTCTGCACGACGCCAACCACGTAGAGGATGGGCAGCACGAGGCCGATGAGCCCGGTGAGGATGCTGGACGGGTTGTTTACCGCGCTGAGGATGAGGCTGATGGCGGCAATGATGATGCCGATAATGCCCAGTACGAAGGCGAGGGTGTGCTGGCCGTTTTCGGCGGACGCCTTTACGCCGATGATGCCGATGACCAGGTCGATAACGCCAGAGATAATCATAACGAGGCCCAGAACGGCGAAGATGATGCCGCCGCCAAGGGCTACTTCCGTGCCGGAATACGTTGTTCCGTTGACGGTAACGGGGCTTACGGACGAGCCCGCGCCCGCGATGATGCCGCCTCCCGCCATGAACAGGATGCCGCCGATAATGGCGAGCGCGGCGAAGATAATCATGATGATTGACACGACTTTCAGGAGCTTGCTACCTTCTTGCATGGCTTCCTCCTTGCCTTGCGCATTCGTTTCGGATGCGGTAACCCCTATTCGCCCTACCACGCGAAACCGCTGTTTGCGTTTTTGCCGATTGAGCAGGCCAAGCGCAAAAACATCACGAACGATATTATACACGAAATCTCCACGACACAGCATGGGGAACGATTGTTGCCGCGCGGGAACAAAAAGAATCGCGCGCGCCCTGCATTTGGCCCTCGTGTTTTGCTAGGATGGCCCGTGGACGAATGCGCATTTGCGCGGGGAGAGGTTTTCAGGAGGTACGGTTATGGGTCGACCGAAAAAACGGCCGCAACCGGCGAAAGAGGAGGAAGAGGTTCTCGTTCCGAAACGTGATGCGAAGGCCGTGGCCTTCGTGGGCATTTTGGTTGTCGCGGCAATCGCCTTGGCATGCTACGAGCTCTCGACGGGCTCTATGTATGTGAAGGTGGACGTGCAGGGCTACGACCGCGATACGAACCCCATCGTCGTCGTGTATCAGGGCGACGTTTCCGCCAAGATCACCAAGGGCGATATCGCCTCATGCGGGCAGGCTCTAGCCTCGGTGGGCGTCGAGCCCGGCTGCGAGGTCCGCGTCGATGGCCGTTGGATGGGCACCTACACCGTGGCCGTATTGGAAGCCGACGGAAAGATCGACCCCCGAAGCACGTGCGTCGTCACCAGCGTTGGTCGCGGCGAAACGCATATCGGCATGATGCTTTCCGCACGTTCGTAGTAGCATTTCATCGATTACCTGGGCAAATGTGCCCAGGTATTGATTTTGGGTATCGCGACGGTCACAGCGTCTCCACTTTCCACGAGGGCTACGCATGGCTGCGCTATACTACTGGAATTTAATACGCAGATTCGGGCTGCCCGTACAGGGTGGCTTTTAGTTGTATTGACTATATTCCGAAAGGAAACATATGCTTAACGGCGAAATGGAGAAGGTGTACCCCTCCGCGAAAACTTTGGTGAAAGAGCAGGTGGCAAGCCGTCTGCACGCGAAGGACGCAACCCTTTACAGCTTTTCCGAAGAGGCGCAGCAGTGCGCCGAGAACTTCATGGGCTGGGCCGACCTGGCAAGCAACCCCCCGTATCCCATCGAGGACATCAAGGAATTCGCGCAGCGCGTTCATGAGAGCGGCATCGAGGCCGTGGTCCTTCTGGGCGAGGGCGGCTCCACGCAGGCTCCCATGACCATCACGAAGTACAACAGCATCGACTCGAATCGCATCAAGTTCCGCACGCTCGACTCCGATTCGCCCGTGCGCGTGCGTGCCATCCTGGCCGAGCTGAACCCGCACACCACCCTCTTCATGATCTCGTCGAAGAGCGGCACCACCATCGAGCCCAATTCCGGCCTCGTTGCCGTGCGCAAGGCCCTGCTCGAGTCGATGGCCGAAGAAGACGTGGTGAAGCACCTGGTTGCCATCACCGACCCGGGTAGCGAACTGCAGAAGATGGCGGAACGCGAAGGCTGGCTGAAGGTGTTCACCGGCGAGCCCACCGTGGGCGGCCGTTATAGCGCCCTTTCCGTGTTTGGCCTGGTTCCCGCTGCTCTCGTGGGCATCGATCTCGACGATTACATCGCGCACGCCATCGAGGCGGAGCGCGCCTGCAGCGAAGACTCGGTGGACAACCCCGCCATCAAGCTCGCTGCGTTCCTGTACGACAACTACACCACGGGTCGCGACAAGTTCAGCTTCCTCACGCCGAAGCGCGGCCGCGTTCTTGGCCTGTGGATCGAGCAGCTCGTGGCTGAAAGCCTGGGCAAGGAAGGCCACGGCATCCTGCCCAACATCGAATGCGACGCCCTCACGCTCTCGAAGGACCAGGGCGACCGCACGGTCGTCGTGTACCAGACGAAGACCGACCTGTGGGACGAGCGCAAGAACTTCGAGATGAGCTTGGCCTACATCGACCAGGCCACTCCGCGCCTGAACTTCCGCATCGACAATGTGTGCGAGCTTTCCCAAGACTTCATCGTTTGGGAATATGCCATTGCGATGTGCGGCTACCTCATGAAGGTATGCCCGTTCGACCAGCCCGACGTGGCATCCGCCAAGGCCGCCACGCTCGAGATCCTCGGCGGTGGCCACACCGAGCCCGATTTCGTGCAGAACGAACTCGGCTGCACCCAGTTGGGTGAAATTGAGGTGCGCCTCAGCTCCGTCATGAAGGAAGCAAAGACGGTCGAAAAGGCCCTGAAGAACCTCATGCGCAGCATCGAGCCCGGCGATTACTTCGCGCTCAACGCGTTCGTTCCCTTTACGGGCGAAGGCCGCCGCGAAGCGCTCGAGCTCATTCGCCACACGTTTGCCAACGAATTCCATATGGCATCGTGCCTGGAAATCGGCCCGCGCTACCTGCACTCCACCGGCCAGCTGCAGAAGGGCGGCAAGAACAACGGCGTCTTCCTGATCATCTCCGCCGACGAGCTGAAGGATATCCCGCTGGAAGACTGCAAGGCCCCCTCGCTGGGCGCCCTGGCGAAGGGCCAGGCGGAAGGCGACCTGAAGGTGCTCTCCGAGCGCGGTCGCCGTTGCGTGTACCTGCACCTGCCCGATAACTCGGGCGTGACGCTGCGCCTGTTGGGCGAAACCGTCGCCAAGGTTGCACGCTCCCTGAAATAACCGTTTCGCCGCCATCGGCGCACGTGCGTGCCTCCCCATGGCGGCAATCTCTGCCATGAAAGGCATATCATGCTCGAAGCGCTCGATATTCACGTCACAGGCATTGTGCAAGGGGTGGGTTTCCGCCCCTTCATCTATCGCATTGCCTCTACGCATAGCATCAACGGATGGGTGTTGAACGCCACCGACGGCGTTCACATCCATGCCGAGGCGGAATCCGACGACCTCGACGCCTTCGTGCTCGAGATTTCCCAAAATGCGCCCGCGGCGGCGCGCGTCGAGCGCATCAAGATGGACGAAGTGCCCGTGGAGGGCTTCGGCGATTTTCAGATTCGCTTTTCCGACGATGCGGCGTCGAACGCCACCACGCTCGTATCGCCCGATCTTGCCACCTGCGACGATTGCCTGGCCGAGCTGTTCGATCCCACGAACCGCAGGTACCATTACCCGTTCATTAACTGCACGAACTGCGGCCCGCGCTTCACGATCATGCGCCAGCTGCCCTACGACCGCCCGCAGACGTCCATGAGCGAGTTTCCCATGTGCGACGACTGCGCGCACGAATACGCCGACCCTGCCGACCGTCGCTTCCACGCGCAGCCCGACGCCTGCTTCGAGTGCGGCCCTCGCCTGTGCTTCGTCGACATGACGGAAGAGGCGCCGGAGCAGGAGCGCCTGGTGGGGCAGGGCGGTTTCGCCGCTGAACCATTGGGTGGGCGCGAGGCGCTATGGGCCGATGGAATAAAGCAGAGCGATGCGCTCATCGATGCTGTGGTGGACATGCTGAAGCGCGGCAAAATCGTGGCCGTGAAGGGCTTGGGCGGATTCCATTTGGTGTGCGACGCCTCGAACGCCACCGCGCTGGCAGAGCTGCGCAAACGCAAGCGTCGCGAGGGCAAGGCCTTCGCGTGCATGGTTTCCAGCGTGGAAGCTGCGCGCGAGTTCTGCATCGTGTCCGAGGAAGAGGAGCGCTTGCTTACGTCGCCCGCGCGCCCCATCGTGCTTCTGAAGAAGACTCCCTGCGTAAAGCTGGCTGAGGGGCTTGCCGATGGCCTTACCGAGCTGGGCCTTATGCTGCCCGCCACTCCCTTGCAGCACCTCATCGTGCGTGCGTTTGGGGGCATGCTCGTTATGACGTCGGGCAACGTGCACGACGAACCCATCCAAACCGACGACGCCCAGGCGGTTGGCGCGCTGGCGGGCATCGCCGATGCGCTGCTGGGCAATAACCGCGCGATTCTCTCGCGCTACGACGATTCCGTGCTGCGCGTGCTCGACCTGGGCGCTGGCCAGACGGCGGTGCAGTTCATCCGCCGCGCCCGCGGCTTCGCGCCGTTGCCCATCGCGCTTCCCGCGCGTCCGGAAGGCGCGAGCGGGGAAGACGCCTGCCTGTTCGCCACGGGCCCCGAGCAGAAGAACACGTTCTGCTACACGCGTCCGGGCGAGGCGTTCGTGTCGCAGCATATTGGCGACATGGAAAACGTGGCCACGAATGATGCCTGGCTCGAGGCAAAGCGCGCGTATGCGTCGCTTCTGCGCTTGGAGCCCCAGCTCGTGGCCTGCGACAAGCATCCCGAGTACCTCACCTCGAAGTGGGCTGCAGGTCAGCAGCTTCCCGTTACGCACGTGCAGCATCACCACGCGCACATCGTTTCGGCGATGGCGGAAAACGGGCTGGAAGGCCCCGTGTGCGGCATCGCGTTCGATGGCACGGGCTACGGTGAAGATGGCGCCATCTGGGGCGGCGAAGTGCTCATGGCGAACCTCACGACGTTCGAGCGTCTGGCTAACTTCGCCTACATCCCGTTGCCTGGTGGCGCGGCAGCCATTAAGCACCCCACGCGTTGCGCGTATGGCGCACTGTGGGCATTCGACCTGCTCGAGCATTCGGCTGCGCAGAAGCTGCTCGAGGAAATGGGCGAGGAAGCGGACATCTGCGAGCAGATGATCGAGCGCGGACTGAACACGCCGTACACCTCTTCGGTGGGGCGTCTGTTCGATGCCGCGAGCGCGCTTCTGGGCGTATGCAAGCAGCCTACGTACGAAGGCGAGGGGGCGGTGCTCCTGGAGGCCGCCATCGATCATTCCGCGGAAACCAACGCGGAAGCTGCGGCGGCGTATCACGTCGACGTCGTGAAGAACACGGCCACCGACAATAGCACCGCGCTCGATACCTCGGTCGTGCTCTTCGACGCCCAGCCGCTTTTCAAGGCGATGCTCGACGATATGGCCGCGGGCGTTTCCGCGGGCGTAATCGCACGTCGCTTCCATGATGCGATGGTGGAGGTTGTAACCATGGCCGCCCAGCTTGCCGAGGCTGCGTACGGCGTGCGCACCGTGGTGCTTTCGGGTGGCGTTTTCATGAACCGCTACCTCATGGAACATGCCGTTCCTGCCCTGGAAAAGCTCGGTTATACGGCTGCGATGAATAAAGATTTGCCTCCCAACGATGCATGCATTTCGTACGGGCAGGCTGTGGTAGCATTGCGAACGAAAGACGCGGTTCCCGCAGGGGAATAACGAAGGTTGTCGCGCCGCGTGCGGCGCTGGCCAAGAAGGAGATGCGGTATGTGCTTGGCAATTCCCGCTCAAATCACTGAAATGAAAGACGGCAACATGGTGGAAGTCACCGTCATGGGTGCCACGCGCGAGGCTTCCATCGACCTCACGCCCCAGGCCAAGGTGGGCGATTTCGTGCTCATCCACGCTGGGTTCGCCATCGAGGTCGTCGACCCCCAGTTCGCCGAGGAAACGCTCGAGCTCGTGCGTCAGTTCCCCGACATGGTGGAAGAGGAAATCGGCGTCGTCGAGCAGGCGATGTAACGTGTCGGCGGTAGGGGAAACGGCAGCGGCTCTGCCCGACAACGTGCTCACGCGCGACCTTTCGCAGTTCAAGGACCCGAAGCTCGCGCAGGGGCTTATCGAATCCATTCGCGCCCTCGCGCCTTCCGATTGCGCGCTCATGGAAGTATGCGGCACGCATACGGTATCCATCGCGCGCGCGGGCATTCGCGCCATCATGCCGGAGGGCACGCGCCTTCTTTCGGGCCCTGGGTGCCCCGTATGCGTTACGGCCAATCGCGATATCGACACCGTTATCGCGCTGTGCCGCATTCCCAACGTAACCATCACCACGTTCGGCGACATGACGCGCGTTCCCGGTTCCACGTCCAGCCTGCTGGCCGAGAAGGCCGCGGGCCGCAGCGTCGAAATCGTGTATTCGCCGCTCGACGCGCTGCGTTTCGCGCAGGACCATCCCGAGCGCCAGGTCGTCTTCGTGGGCGTGGGCTTCGAAACCACCACGCCGCTCATCGCCATGGCCATTCGCCGCGCCAAGGAAATGAACCTAGCGAACTTCAGCGTGTTCGTGGCTCACAAGAACATGCCCGGTGCGCTCGAGGCCATCGTGTCCGACCCGTCGCTGAAGGTCGACGCGCTCATTCTGCCTGGCCATGTGTCCACCATCACGGGCATGGCCCCGTATCAGTTCCTGGCCGAGCGCTACGGCATCCCTGGCGTCATCACGGGCTTCGAACCCGTCGACGTGCTGCAGGGCATTGCCATGCTCATGCGCCAGCTGCACGAAGGGCGAGCGGAAATCGAAATCGCCTACACGCGCGGCGTGCGTGCCGAAGGCAACCCCGTGGCGCTTGCCGCCATCGACGAGGTCTTCGAAACCTGCACGGCTACGTGGCGAGGCTTGGGGCCCATCCCCGGCAGCGGCTATCACATCCGCCCCGAGTTCGCGGAGTTCGATGCCGTCGAGCGCTTCAACCCCGAAGTGGAGCCCACCATCGAGCCGCGTGGGTGCCGTTGCGGCGACGTGCTGCGTGGCGCAATCACCCCGAAGGCGTGCCCGCATTTCAATCGCAGTTGCACGCCCGAAAACCCCGTCGGCCCCTGCATGGTGTCGTCCGAGGGCAGTTGCGCGGCGTATTACCGCTATTACCGGTAGGCACTTGGCGTCGGCGCGAAGATGCGGCATTGTTTCCCATGCTCTACAGAAGGGTAACAGTGGCGCGTGATGCGTCGACGCTTCCGCCGAAGCGGGTTTACCATCACAGCAATACCAATACTGGCGATCCGCTGCGTGCGGGAAAGGAATGATGTGCGCGTCAGCGAGGAAAAGATCCATCGCTCGCAAAATGGCGTGTTCGGAGGCGTGGCTGCGGGCTTAGCGGCCCATTTCGATATCGACCCTGCGATTATGCGCGTCGTCTGCGTTGTGCTCGTGTTGCTCACCGCAGGCGCGATCATTCCCCTGTATGTTGCGCTCTGGCTCATTTTCCCCGCCGAGGAGGAGGCGTGGGAGCCCGTGGATATCGCGCCGGAAAGCCATGCCAAAGCCCAACCCATTCAGGAAGCCGAGCCCATCGATTCCAAGGAGCGCCTGCGCACGTTCGTCATAGGTGCCTGCGTGTTCGTGGGGCTCGTGGCGGTGTCGTTGGTGGTTGTGCTCGTGCTTTCGCTGTTCGATTCCTCGTTCGGCCCCGTGCAGTTCCCGGCTGCATTCGCCATGGCCGTTGGCTGCGTGCGCTTGGCGGTGCCCGGCAGGCAGGGCTACAGCATCGTCACGTGCGTGGAAGGCGCCATGCTCTTCCTGGTGGGGCTGTTCGTGCTCCTGTGGTCGGTCGACCTCATATCCATCCGCCTCGATGCTTGGTTCGCGGAAAACTGGCCGCTTCTGGCCATTACGTTGGGCCTGCTCATCCAGGCGCGTGCGCTTGATGCGCCCGCCCTGGTGGTGTGCGCTATCGCGGCGTTCGTGGTTTTCTTCGCCATTGGCTGCACCACCTATACGTTTCTGGGCGCGCACGAGGGGCTCTGGCAGCCGCTGCAGTTCCGCGACGATCTTGTCATTCCCTATGAGATATGGGGGAGGCTGTAAATGAGCGGCAAGTTCTCGTCGTACCCGCTGAAGAATCGCATCTGGGCAGCCATCGGCATGGTCATCACGCTTGTAGGCGCGGTGGCGCTTCTGGGTATGTACGCCCATCTAGGCTGGTGGGTCACGCTCGGCCAGGCCGCGGCCTTCATCATGAACGTGCTCCTTCCCATTTCGGTGGTGCTTCTGGCCATGTACCTAGGTTGGGCGTGGTATGCGGGGAAGTTCGATTCGCTTTCCGAAGGGCTGGAAGACAGGCCCCTTCGTCGCAGCGAAAGCGACTCGCGCCTGTTCGGCGTATGTGGAGGATTTGCGCAGCGCTACGGACTGGACAGCACGGTGGTGCGTGTCATCGTTTTGCTGCTTTTCTTTGTATCGCCCCTGCTCATGACCATAGCGTACGCACTTTTCGCCCTTTTAATGCCACGGGAGTAACCCCATTTCAGAGGCTGTTTCGCCAGTCGAAAATTTTGTATCAAAGGGCCCTTTCGGTATAATTTCCAAGCTTTCAAAAACGTTAATGGGATGGCAAAACACACCAGACACGCACGAAGCCGTCCTTAAGCGAACGACGCGTTCGCCTATCGATCACGGGAGATGCGTGGTACAAACGCAAGCACATATGCGCCGCATCGCGGTGCCTGGAATTGTCATCCTGCTCGCTCTGGTCGCCATCGTGGCGCTGTGCGTGCTCGTCATTCCGCGCGGTATCGCGCAGGGCGCTTCCCAGGCCGATGATTCCACGTTGGGCGTAGGCCAATCCCTTTCCGTTGCCAAGTCGGGGGAATCTTCCACCACGTTCGCGAACGCTGGCACCTCTGCAAAGCAGACCGTTTCCGATAGCGGCGCTTCCCTGCAGAAGGCCCAAACGCGTTCCATTACCGTGAGCGACCCCGACCCCGTGGTGCTTCTTTCCGCGGTAGACATGGGCAATGTCGACACAATCCAGGCGGCTGCCCAGGTGGGCACTACCGATCCGCTGCCCACGGCTCCGCTCGTTCAGCCCGACATGAGCGAAGAGGGCTGGATGACGGGCGAGGCTTCCGCGTACTCCGTTTCCGACTGCATCAACGCCGACCCGAACAATCCCGATGCGGGTCGCCTTACCGCTTCCGGTCGCGCCTTCAGCGATAACGGCGTAACCGTGGCCGTTCCCCAGGGTCAGGAATACCTGCTGGGCCGTGCGGTGGAAATCAACTACAACGGCATCACCGTCGTCGCCACGGTAACCGATACGGGCAGCTTCGGCAGCAAGTACGGCCGCGCGCTCGACCTCGCCGGCGGCGTGTACAAGGCCTTCGGCGCCTCGTCCTCCAGCGACTGGGGCGTGCACACCGTTTCGTATCGCTTCCTGTAGTCTTCAAATCGTTTTGGGCAGACGGTTCTACCGCGCTATACTTCGCATTGCATGATGTGAAAGGAATCGGATGAGTAGAAACGTTATCGTCGTCGGTTGCGGCCGCGTGGGCTCGCAGCTGGCAAACATGCTTTCCGAAAATGGTAATAACGTTTGCGTCGTCGACCGCGATGCGAACGCCTTCTCGAATCTGGGCCGTGCGTTCAATGGCTCGGTCGTGCAGGGCGTTGGCTTCGACGAGGACGTGCTCGCGCGCGCGGGCATTGCCACGGCTGATTGCGTGGCCGCCGTTACCCAGTCCGACAACGCCAACCTCATGACGATCGAGGTTGCCTCGCACATCTTCAACGTGCCCCACGTCATTGCCCGTCTGTACAATCCTGGCCACGAGCGCGCCTACGAGCAGCTCGGCCTCGATTACGTATGCGGCACGTCGCTGGTGGCCGAAGAACTCTTCTCGAAGATTTCCTCGGGTCATGGCTTCCACCTCGATACGTTCGGCGACTACGAGGTGCTGCGCTTCTCGCTGAACCTCGAGCGCAACGACATGAAGTCGATTCGCGTTTCGCAGCTGGAAAAGGCTCACGACGTGCGCATCATCTGCTTCGAACGTGCCGATGGGCGCACCAGCTCCATCCCCACGGGCGATAGCATCCTCGAGCACGGCGATTCCGTGCTCGCATGCGTGCGCAACACGATGGTGCCTTCGTTCTCTCGTTGGATTCAGGACTAGGGGCCATTATGTACATTGTCATCAACGGCGGCGGCAAGGTTGGGGAGTACCTGGCTACGGTAATGCTGCGCGACGGCAACGAGGTCGCCATCATCGAGCAAGACCAGGAAACCGCCGATCATCTGGCTAACGTGCTTACCGGCCGCTACCTTGTTATCTGGGGCGACGGGTGCATGTCGCGCTATCAGGAAGACGCCGACATCCGCCGGGCCGACGTGTTCGTATCCACTACGGGCAAAGACGACGCCAACCTGGTGTCGTGCGAAATCGCCACGCGCGTGTTCGACGTGCCGCGCTGCATCGCACGCGTGAACACGCCCAAGAACATGCGCATCTTCCGCGAGGTGGGCATCGAATGCGTGTCTTCCACGGCGCTCATCGCCACCATCATCGAGGAAGACGCCATGCTGGGCGGCATCAGCGTCCTGTCTAGCTTGTCGCACGGCAACGTCGCGCTCAACCAGGTTACCGTGCCGCGTATGCGCCATCACAGCAACGAGGAGGGCGTGCTTGCCTACGACGTGCCCATGCCCGAGGGCTGCCTGCTGGTGGCCGTCTCGCATGGCGACGACGACGATATGGAAGTGGTGGGCGAGGATACGTACCTGTACCCAGGCGACGCCGTCATCATCGCCTCCGACAAGGATCAGCGCGCCGCGGCCGTGGCCGTGTTCAAACAACTCTAGCCCCAACGTGCGCCTCTCGTGGCGTTTTTCTCGGACTTGCGCGCCCTTCGCGTATCGGCGTGCTGCGCGGCTATAATGTGTGCAGCATTCCGCAAGAAGAAAGGGCAGGCATGATCCCTCGCTACACGCGCCCCGAGATGGGGCACATTTGGACGAACGAGAACAAGTTCGCCGTCTGGAAGGAAATCGAGCTCCTGGCATGCGAGGCGCAGGCCGAGCTGGGCGCATCGGGGATCACGAAAGAGGAGGCCGCGTGGATTCGCGCGCATGCCGATTTCCGCGTCGAGCGCATCGACGAAATCGAAGCGGTCACGAACCACGACGTCATCGCCTTCCTCACCTGCATGGCCGAATACATCGACGCCGACATCCCCGAGGGCCAGGAAAAGCCCAGCCGTTGGGTGCATTACGGCATGACCAGCAGCGACCTGGGCGACACGGCCCTTTCCTATCAGATCACGCAGGCGCTCGACATCATCATCGAAGACGTGCGCAAGATTGGCGAAATCTGCAAGCGTCGCGCTTTCGAGTTCCAGAACACGCTCTGCGTGGGCCGCACCCACGGCATCCACGCCGAGCCCATGACCTTCGGCATGAAGTTCGGTAGCTGGGCCTGGGCCATGAAGCGCTCCCTCGACCGCCTGCAGCAGGCGCGCGAGGTTGCCGCCACGGGCGCCATCAGCGGCGCAGTGGGCACCTATTCCAGCATCGACCCGTTCGTCGAGAAGTACGTCTGCGAGCACATGGGCCTCACGCCCGATCCGCTTTCCACGCAGGTGCTGGCCCGCGACCGCCACGCGCAGGTGCTTTCCGCCCTGGCGTGCACGGCTGCCAGCTTCGAGAGCGTTGCCATGCAGGTGCGTCTGCTGCAGCAGTCCGACGTTATCGAAGCCGAAGAGCCGTTCAAGAAGGGTCAGAAGGGCTCTTCCGCCATGCCCCACAAGCGCAATCCCATCACCGCCGAGCGCGTGTGCGGCCTCGCCCGCACCGTGAAGGCGAATGCCCAGGTTGGCTTCGACGACGTTGCTCTGTGGTACGAACGCGACATTTCGCATTCCGGTGCTGAGCGCACCGCTCTGGCCGATAGCTTCATCGCGCTCGACTACATCGCCGAGAAGCTTCGCTGGATTCTCGATGGGCTGCAGACGTATCCCGAGGCCATGAAGGCCAACATGTACAAGACGCGCGGCCTCATCTTCTCCAGCAAGGTGCTGCTGGCCCTGGTGCAGACGGGCATCACGCGTGAAGACGCCTACGTCATCGTGCAGCGTAACGCCATGGCCACCTGGCACGACGTGCAGCAGGCCAAGGAAGGCCCCAGCTATCGCGAGCGCCTGGAAGCCGACCCCGAATGCACGCTCACGCCCGAAGTGCTCGACGAGATCTTCGATCCGTGGGATTTCCTGCAGCGTAAGGACATCGTGTTCGATCGCCTGAAGGAACTGGAATTCTAGTTCGCGTTCGAAGCGCGCAGTAGCTTCCGCGCCCCGGCCCGCCTTCGTGCGATGGCTGGGGCGCTTTGCGTTCTGCGACTATTTGCCCTGCATGGCTCCCATTGGCTAAACTACGGGTATGCAAATCGCCGTGGTCGAAGATAACCTGTATGACATGAAGCACATGCGCTTCCTGCTGGAGCGCTATCTTTCCGTGCGCGGCGTCATAGCCACGGTCGACACGTTCCGCACGGCCAACGAGTTCCTGGAAGGGCTCGAGCGCGGCAGGCACGAACTCGTGCTGTTCGATTGCTATCTCGACGAGGCGGGCATGGTGCGCGACCCCAACGCCATGACGGGACTCGACGCCTCGCGGCGCCTGCGCGAGGTCGACCCCGATTGCGTCATCGCCTTCACCACCACGAGCCGTGACTTCGCAGTGGAAAGCTACGAGGTGCAGGCGCAGGGGTACCTCATCAAGCCCGTAACGTACGAGGCCCTTTCCGCCATGCTCGACCGCATCATGGCGCAGCGCGCGCCTTCGCGCATGGTCACGCTGGGTGGCGAGTCGTTCGACGCGAATTCGCTCTATTGGGCGCGTTCGGCGGGCCATTACCTGGAATTGCATCTGGCGGAACGCGTCTTCATGCGCGTTCGCGCCACGTTTGCGCAGCTTGAAGGCGTGCTGGCAGGCCTGCGTCAGTTCTATGCCCCCGCCAGGGGCTACCTGGTGAACCTCGACATCGTGGAACGCCTGGATGGAAACGAGTTCCTCGTGCGCGGGGGCGACAGGATTCCGGTGAGCAGACGCAGCCTCCCGCAGGCGCGTGCGGCGTGGGCTGACTGGATGTCGCAACGCGACCAGCGAAAGATCTAGCCTATGCCCGATATCGCCAACATCATTTGGTCGGTGCTCGATCAGCTCGTCATGGTTCCCTCGGCGTTCCTCACGCTCACCCCGCTGGTGGCCGCCGAGTGGGTTTCGAGGCGCACGCGCGCCATTCTCGTTGTGCTCGTAGCCGCCATGGCCGTTGCCTGCGGTATCGCGTACGAATTGCTTCCCGACGTGAAGTCCATTGTGTTCGTGGCCACGAGCATCGTTTCCCTTGTCGTTTTGCGCCTGGCTACGCGCGTGCCTCTACACTACCTGCTGTTTCTGTTCTTCACGGCGGAGTTCTTCGTCTACTCGCTTTCCACGTTCGCGAGCGTGGCCGATGTCTTCTTCAATCCCGAAGCGCAGTCCGCCGCGCACTTCACCTGGTTCGGGCAGGTTGTGCTCTGGAGCCTCATCGTCTTGTTCGTGGCGCTTTCGTATCAGCTGTTCCACAAGCGCCTTCCCTATATCCTGGAAAACGGCGCCTCGGGCGGGTCGTCGCATTCGTTTTGGCGTAATGCGTGGTTCCTGCCGTTCATGTGCTATCTGGTTGACGTTCTGGCTATCGGTCGGGCATCGGTTGCCGCGCATCTTCCCGACATCGCCCTCATGACCGCGTTTCTGCAAATCGTGGTCGTGGAGCTCTATCTTTCCATCCTTGGGTTGGAATACCATCTCATGCTCAGCGCGCGCGATGCGGCCGACAGCCTCAATCGCGAGCACTTGCTCGATATGCAACTGCAGCAGAACGCCGTCATGAAGGAGCGCATCGATCAAGCGCGTCGGGCGCGTCACGACCTTCGTCACTTCCGCAACACCGTTGCGATGTATGTTCGCGAAAACGACCAAGATGGCCTAAAAACGTATCTTGGTCAATTGGAGGAAATGGCGGATGATAGCCCCCTCGTGTGGTGCGAGAACTCCATTGTGAATGCGATTGTGGGTCATTACGTGGCACGCGCTCAGCAGTTGGGTGCCGACGTTCAGGTTCACGCGCATGTTCCGCAGGATTGCGGCATCACGGAAGCGCAGTTTTCCGTCGTGGTGGGCAACGTGTTGGAAAATGCCGTTGCCGCGTTGGAAAACGCGAAGGAGGAGGGCGATATTCGCCTCGCGCTCGTCGTTACCCTTGACGTAGGCGTAGGACGTCAGTTCCTGCTCGACGTGCGCAACACGTACGCAGGGGAGATCCTGAAAAACGGCCAGGGCGAGCTTCTTTCCACCAAGCACGAGGGCGCCGGAGTGGGCACTTCCAGCGTTACCGCGCTTGCCGAACGCGCAGGTGGGTTCGCCCGTTTCGGGGACGAGGGCGGCATGTTCCGCGCGTATGTCCTCATCCCCCTGAGCTAGCCTTTTCGCTCTGTTGGCGCGAGCGTGCCGCTGCTGTCACGAGCGGTGCATATTTGGCACGAACGGCACCCCATTTGGCACGAATCGAAAGCCCCCGCTCCCTACAATGTGAAGAGTAGGGTTAGTATGCGTGCGCCTATGCACGCCGAATCGAACGGCAGGGGGTGTTTGTCATGTTCGAGCTTGAAGCGTGGATCGCCATTGATGCGATATCTGCAGCTGTTCTTGCCATTCTGATCGCCGTCGCACATGACGGGTCGGTACTGCGCAGTCGTCAGCGTCGCTTCTTCCGTCGTGCCCTGGCCATGGATGCCGGGCTCGTGGTGGTCGACGTGCTCGTGCATGTCATGGCTGGTGTTTCCGGCATTTCCTTCCTCCTCGCGTTTCTCCAGCAGGCTCTCATTCCCGTCTGCCTCTTCCTCAGCGTGGCGTACGCGGCTTCATGCGTTGAAGTACACCGTGCAATGCCCACGTGGTGGTACGTGGCGAACGGAGTCGTCTGCGGGCTGGATATCGCATTCATCTCCGTGCTGGCATACGCCGGCGTCCTCCCCGGGCCGTTTGGTTCCTCTGACCCCGCCTTCGCTTGGGTCCAGTGGGGCCAGGCGGCATTTCTTGTTGTGTACCTCATCGCCGACGCGGTCTTCTTCATCGTGCGTCGCGTGCGCATCGGCACCACGACCGTCTACTCCCTGGCGCTCGCTCTGGCAATCGTCATCGCGGGCATCGCGCTTCAGGCGGTAATCGCCGGCGCGTTCGTCCTCTCCGCGTTCTTCGCCATCGCCGCGCTCACGCGCTACGCGGTGGTGCAGGCCGAAGGCGCCAGCGTCGATTTCCTCACCGGCCTTTGGAACCGCCGCGCGCTCGACCGTAGGCTCGACCAGTTCGTGCGTTCCCATCGCACGTTCGGCGGCCTTCTCATCGACATCGATGATTTCAAGAGCATCAACGATCACTTCGGCCATGTTACCGGCGATGCGGTGCTGGTCGATTTCTCCAAGCTCCTCGTCGACTGCTTCCGCGTCGACGACATCGTCGCCCGCTACGGCGGCGACGAATTCTTCGTCATCGTCGAAGTGAACGACGAGGCGATTCTCTCCCTCATCGCTAAGCGAGTGCGTGAAACGCTCGCTCGTTACAACAGCGAAGGCACGCTTCCCTGCGAGATTCAGGTGTCCATCGGCAGCGCACTCTATGTGCCTGGCGACAACATCGACGATCTGCGCGACAAGGCGAAGCGCGCAAGTTCTGCATTGGAATACGTCAATCGACTGGACGCGGCGATGTACGCCGAGAAAGCCCAGAAGAAGATTCTTCGCGGCAACGTTCAGTCCTTTGTTTCGGCGTAGGCCGCGAGGTACTTCCGCAAGCGCTTCGGTGGCGCGTTGCGACGAGAAGGTAGGTGTTCGAAATGAAACGGGATACGAAGCAGACAAGCGTAGCGAACTCAGGCGGGACGTTCATGTCCGCCAAGGCTCGCGCGCGCAAGCAGTTCGACAAGGTCATTGCTGTTATCTGCACCATGGCGATGGTGTTTGCCCTGGTGCCGAACGTGGCAATGGGCAACGACGATGCTGTTGCCAAGGCGAATGACGCCGAACTCACGCAGCAGGGCGAGTCGGATGCGTCGAGCACGAGCGAAAAGGCTCAGCAGGACGGTTCTTCTGCTACCGTTCAATCTTCCGAAGAGGAAGCGACCGTGGAAGCCTCTACTAATACTAGTAAGGAAGCCGCGAAGGCCGATGGTGAATCCGCTGCGACTGCCCAGGGTTCCACGAACGCGCAATCCGAGGCGGACGAAGACACCGCGCAGGAAGTCGCGTACCCCGCTGTCACGTTCGACACCGAGCATGCCAACGGCGTAGCCGTGAACGTATCCGCTCCCAAGGGCGCGCTGCCCGAAGGAGCCAAGCTTGTTGTTACGGGCGTTTCCGCCTCCAGCATTCTGGGCTCCGTTGATGGCGTTGTCGACGGCAGCGTGTCCGCTGGCAATATTGCCGCCGTGGATATCTCGTTCACCTACACCGACCCCGCAACGGGCGCCACGAGCGAAATCGAGCCCAAGGTTCCCGTTACCGTGAAGCTCGCATCCGATGGCATTCGCGAGGCGAACGCCAGTGCCGAGACCAACGTCGACGTTGTCCACATTCCCGACAGCGGTTCCGCCGAAGTTATCCCGTCTTCGACCACCGCCGCGAATCAGCTGGAAATCGTCTCCCAGGATTTCTCGGTATACGCAATCGTCACCACCGTTACGCCGCGCCTCACCGTTACGTTCCAGAACGGCGCCGAGGAATCGCCGTCGATGATCGTGAAGGCCACCGACACCGCCGAGGAAGTCGCGAGCATCATCTACGATCCCGGCGTTGAGGGCGTGGGAAGCGGCGAAGTCTTCAGGGGCTGGACCACCGACCCGAACTACACGGTCGATTCCGAATTCCTCTCCATCGAGCAGGTTCGCGAAGCTGCTGCGAGCGAGGTTGCAAACCTCTCCGATGACGCCACCGTTACCTACTATCCCGCCATCTTCAAGCAGTACCGTATCGACTACGTCGACGAGTCCGGTGTTTCCCAGGGTATGGAAACCGCCGAGGTTCCCGCGTACGCTCAGGCCCAGGGCGCCACGTACACCGTGAACATGGGCTACACGCCCGTCGATCCCGAGTGCAACTTCGAGGGTTGGCTCGTTTCCCAGGGCAAGACGAATATCGTGGGGTACGAGGAAGGTCATCTATATAAGAACGGTGACGAAATCACCGTTACCGGCGATGTGAAGTTCTCGGTTTGCGAGCCCTACGGTCACTGGCTCGTGTTCGACGAGAACGGCAAGGGTGCCACGTACAACGCACCCCAGTTCGTGGAGGCGGGCAGCACCACCGTTCGTCCGTGCGACGACAGCGCGATGGTCCGCTTTGGCTATACGTTCGGTGGCTGGTTCACCGATCAGGCTTGCACGGCTGGCCATGAGTTCACGTTCGGCAACGAACTGGCCGAGGGCATGACCATCTACGCCAAGTGGATTCCCAATACGACGGCAAGCTACACCGTCATCATCTGGAAGCAGAACCTCAATGCCGATGGCTACGATTTCGAGCAGGCCATCCACCTTTCTGGCAACGTGGGTTCCACCGTGAACACCGTTTCGCGTCAGGGCAATGGCGATAGCGCCTATGCGCGCATCAACGGCTCGAATTATCAGTACACCGGCTTCCATCTGAACACGTTCGACCAGAACGTCACCATCAACACCGAGGGCAATGCCGTGGTGAATGTGTACTACGACCGCACCGAGTACACGCTCACGTTCCAGGGCCAGGGTTACGTGTATAGTCCTACGACCAGTGACCGTGGCACTCAGTATGGCTTGGTTGATGGGCAGTATGTCGAGCTGGATAGGCATTCAACCATGTATCTCTGGGATGTTTATTGGACCTACAATGGTGTGCGTTATGAGGGCACGCGTTATACGCGCAGTTCTGGTCAGGTCACCTTCAAGACCATCACGGCGCTGTATGGCCAGTATATTGGCGACAACTTCCCCATCACCGAAAACGGGGCCGACGCCGAATGGCGCTGGGAGCCCCAAAGCAGCAGCACCTTCAACCAGGTTCTGGTGTACATCGACACGATGCCCGCGGAAAACGTCACGTTCGTTAGGAACACGTCGTCCGCCGGCACGAAGTACATGGAATTCTACGTCGAGGCGCTCCCCGGCCAGACGGTCGAGAAGACCTGGAACGGGAAGGGCTTCGTCAAGTACGGCAACACCATTCCCGCGAACTACAACTTCTTCACCGAGGCCGAGGACTTCGTTGACCTCATTGGCTACGACAAATATGGCTCCGACCCCGCCTTCAACAACAGCGGCAGGGCCGACGTCGCCAATGGCGGAACCATTAGCTTCTACTACACGCGCAAGGCGTACTCCATCAACTACATGGACTGCAAGTACGTCGATGGCAACGGCAACTCGATCAACGAGGATAACCGTGGCCAGCTCAATGAAGTCGACGGCGTAAGCTACGAGTCCGACCTCTCTTCCTACAACAAGGGTGGTTCGAACTTCTACGAGCCGACGCGCGACGGCTACGCGTTCGAGGGCTGGTATCTCGATTCCGAGTGCACCCATCCCTACAACTTCACGACCATGCCGGAAGGCGGCGTGACGGTGTATGCGAAATGGCGTCAGGTTCAGTACCGCGTGTTCCTGCATCCGAATGCGGGCACCCAGGAGAGCGATCCCAGCCTCGATTGGGGCTCCACGTCTCAGGCCATGAACTTCCGCGTGAGCTACGGGGGAACCATCTCGCTCCCCAATACCGCGCTGCGTGATGGCTATGAATTCGTGGGCTGGTATTCCGATGCCGCGTGCACCAAGGTATTCAACGAGCAGACCAAGCTCACCGATGCCCTGGCCACTTCGTACGACAAGACCACCGACTTCACCGACGTGATGGACCAATGGGGCAATGGCGCCACGTACAACTCCGACATCACGGGGTATGAGGGCGGCGACCGTTTCTGGATAACCAAGCGCGTCGACGTGTACGCTAAGTGGCGCTCCGTGCTCGTGGGCGCCGACGGCATCAACGTCATCTACGACGAGAACGTTCAGGGCGGCGGCAAGGAAGGCAGCGAGCCCACCGATAGCGCGTTCTACGTCGATTCCGCCAACGTTGCGGCTGGCGTTGCGGCTCAGCCCGCCGATGCAAACGCCAAGCGCTTCAAGTGCTGGGTCGTGCAGAGCTGGAACGAAGATACCCAGGCGTTCGAGGATACGTCGGTAACGGTTCTTCCCGGCGAAACGTTCGAGATCCACCAGGCCGACGCTCGCATGGTCGAGCGCGAGGGCAGCACCGCCGAGAACCCGAAGTACACGTACACCGTTCAGCTGAAGGCCGTGTACGAGGACGTCGAGTCTGTAACCCCGACGCATATCGACTGGTACGGCAACTACGGCCCCGCCAATGGTGGCAAGGGCGAGCTCTATCGCTCCGACACCGATATCAACATTAACGAGGGCGTCGACATTCTGGCTGCTCCCGAGCGCGCCGGCTATACGTTCCTTGGTTGGACGAAGACCAAGGGCGGCACGACGGCCGACTTCCTGGCGTGGAACGGTTCCGAGTACACTACCGAAATCAACGGCACCACTCATACCGTCACCCAGGTAGCTGCCGACGAGAAGGCTCCTTACGACGACCTGTACGCCGTATGGCAGGCCGAGCTCACCATTCAGATCGTGGGCAATACCGATACTGTTACTTACAATGGCTCCGAGCAGTCCGTGAGCGGCTACACCGTTACGTACACGCTGGCCGATGAGGCTCCTACGACGGTTGCTCCCGAAGGCGTGAGCGTTACGCTGAAGTCGGGCAAGGAGGCCGTCGCCAAGGGCACCGACGTTTCCGACGAAGCGTACATGATGGGCCTTACGCTGGACGACTTCGAAATCAACGCGGGCGAGTATAGCTACAACGCCGCGAACGAAGCCAATACCTACACTGATGGCTGGCTGAAGATCGAGAAGGAAAAGCTCAGCGTTACGGCCATCGATTACACGGGCACCTATGATGGCGCTTCCCATGCTGGCGGCGTTACCTCGAGCATGCCCGCCGGCACCACCCTGCAGTACAGCACTGATGGTGGCGCCACGTGGAGCGCGGATGCTCCCACCATTACCAACGTCGGCACCGTTACGTACATGGTGAAGGCGTCGAACCCGAATTACCAGGATGCTACCGATATGGGCACGCTCACCGTTACGCCCGCAAGCGTTACGCTCACCGCGAACAGCGACTCCAAGACCTACAATGGCGCCGAGCAGAGCGTGACGGGCGTCACCTCCTCGGTTGAGGGCCTCTCGTTCGAGGGCGTTACGGCCGCTGGCGCAGGCACCGACGTCGACACCTACGACGTGACCTTCGAGGGCGTAACCCTGGGCGAGACCGCCGACACGACGGGCAACTACGTGGTA
>NZ_JAZZJS010000088.1:0-11315 GCF_056180635.1 Denitrobacterium sp.
CATCACATAAGCCCAGGTAGGCGCAATACTCTTGAATTCATTTGGAAACGCGCGCGAAACAATGCGCCCGCTATTCGTGACCAAATTGCGCACGAACGATTTCGAGCATGTAAACCGCACACGCCGAAACAAAGTCGAAATCAGCTCGACCCTATACTCCCCGCATATCCGCCAGCGGAGGCGGTCTTGGCCAGACCGCACGAGGAACCACGTACTGGAAGAAAGGATGTGGAGTCAATGACGCCACCATCTAGCGCAATCGCAATCGGGCCCGAACGCGCCGAAAGCAGCGAATACTTTGAGAAGAGATCGTTGAAGAAAGGCGCCGTTAATTGGGTGCTTCTTATGAGCCTGGGCATCGCCTACGTTATCTCTGGCGACTTCTCCGGCTGGAATTACGGAATCGGAAACGGCGGCTGGATGGGTATGGCCATCGCCTTCGTCGTAATGGGCGCCATGTACCTGTTCATGGTGCTGGGCATCGCCGAAATGTCTTCGGCCATGCCCACCGCAGGTGCGGGCTATGGCTTCGCCCGACGCGCCATGGGGCGCATCGGCGGCGCACTCACTGGATTCTCCATCCTGATCGAATACAGTATCTGCCCCGCCGCCATTTCCACGTTCATCGCAGCGTACGTGCATGACCTGGGCCTGTTCGCCGATGTTCCCTCGTGGGCGATTATCGGGTTCTTCTTCATCGTGCTCGTAGGCATCCACATCTTCGGCGTGGGCGAAGCACTCAAGCTCATCCTGGGCATCACCGTCGTTGCCATGATCGCACTGCTCGCGTTCGTGTTCGGCATGGCTCCGCACTTCGACTTCGCCAACCTCTTCGACATCGCCCCCGCGGTTGCGGGCGGCACCACCCTGCTACCCTACGGCATGGGCGGCATCCTGGCGGCCCTGCCCTTCGGCATCTGGTTGTTCCTGGCCATCGAGGGCGTGCCCCTGGCAGCTGAGGAATCGGCCAACCCGAAGCGCGACCTTCCCCGTGGCATCATTGCCGCCATCTGCGTGCTCATCGCAACTGGCGCGCTCGTGCTCTTCCTGTGCGCCGGCGGCGCAGGCGCCGAGTTCGCAGGCGCAGCCCCCGCTCCCCTGGTAGACGCCCTGAACGAAGTGGGCGAATCCAACCTGGCCCTCTTCGTGAACTACGCGGGCCTGGCCGGCCTCGTCGCCTCGTTCTTCTCGACGGTATACAGCGGCTCGCGTCAGGCATTCGCTCTCTCCCGCGCTGGCTACCTGCCCAAATTCCTTTCGGTCACCGGCAACCGCAAGACCCCGTACCTGGCGCTCATCGTACTCGGCTTCATCGGCTACGCCCTGGCCGTGGTTGTACAAAACGGCGACATCCTGCTAAACATGGCCGTGTTCGCCGCCTGCGTGTCCTACGCCATGATGAACCTCTCGCACATCCTGCTGCGCAAGAAGGAGCCCACCATGGAGCGCGGCTTCAAGGCCCCCGGTGGCATCGTCCTCACCGGCATCTCGCTGGCGCTGAGCATCGTGGCCATCGCCTCCACCTTCGTGGTCGACAGCTTCGCCGCTGGATGCACCATGCTCGTACTGGCCGGCCTCATGGTCTACTTCTTCCTCTACTCCAGCAAGCACCTGGTGGGCAACGCCCCCGAAGAGGAATTCGCAGCCATGCAGCAAGCAGCCGCTGAACTCCGCTAACGTACATCGACCCGGCGGCGCGGGATGGCAAACTCGCCCGCGCCGCCCTTACCCAAGCAAGACAAGGAGACACCATGACTACTGCCCCGGTTACTGAAAACGTGGGGATCTTGGGGTCCAATAGCTTCGACATGAACAACCTGGATTCCCTGCACGGCTCGCTGCGCGAGCTCGTTTCGCAGCGCGAGGTGCTGGGACCCTGCTACCGCCTGTTTTACCAAAAGCCCCTGCATCTGGTGAGCGGCCGCGGCGCACGCCTCTTCGACGCCGACGGCACCGAATACCTGGACATGTACAACAACATCCCGTCCATCGGCCACAGCAACCCCTGCGTGACCGAAGCCGTCACCAAGCAGCTAACCAAGATCAATACGCACACCCGCTATGTGCATGAAAATATCCTCGCTTACGCACAAGACCTGCTGGGTACCCTCCCCGGCTCCATCGACCGCATCATGTTCATGTGCTCGGGCTCGGAAGCCAACGACCTTGCCATCCGCTGCGCACAGCTGTACTCGGGCGGCGAGGGCATCATCGTCACCGCCGAGGCGTATCACGGGAACACGGCGCTCGTTTCGGGCGTTTCACCCTCCATCGGGCAAGACGTGCCCATGAGCCCCACCATGCGCATGATTCCCACCCCCGACACCTACCGCCTGGGAACCGATGACATCGGCGCCTGGATGCGCGATCGCGTGGCCGAGCAGATTGCCGACATGAAGCGCCACGGCATCAAGTTCGCAGGCGTCATTTTCGATAGCATCTTTTCCTCCGACGGCGTCATCCCCGGAAAACCCGGCTTCCTGAAGCCCGTAATCGACCTAGTGCACGAAGAGGGCGGCATCTACATCGCCGATGAGGTGCAACCTGGCTTCTGTCGCACGGGCGCGACCTTCTGGGGATTCCAGCGTCACGACATCGAGCCCGACATCGTGACGATGGGCAAGCCCATGGCCAACGGCATCGCCTGCTCGGGCATGGCAATCCGCCATGAGGTGCTCGACGCGTTCGCCGAGCACAACCCCTACTTCAATACATTCGCCGGCAACCCCGTGGCCATGGCCGCCGCGCAAGCCGTCTTTAACTACCTGCGCGACAACGACATGCTCGCCCACGTGAGCCGCATGGGCGAAAAGCTGGTAGACGGCATTTCCTCGCTGGCTGCCGAGCACCCCTGCTTGGGCGACGTGCGCGGGGCGGGCCTGTTCACCGGCACGGATATCGTGTTGCCGGGCACCACCAATCCCGATAGGGACACCGCGGTGAAGCTCATCGAGGCAATGCGCGAGCATCACGTGCTCATCTCACTCTGCGGCCCCGCCGGAAGCGTATTGAAGGTGCGCCCGCCGCTCGTGTTCGACGACGCCGACCTCGACTTCTTCCTTTCCGCACTCGACGCATCCCTAACCGATATCGGCAAATAGAACGGATTCACCATGGCAACGAATTTCGAAAACCCCGAACTCTTCCAACAGGCAGCCGCAATGGCAGCCAAGCGCTATCCCTTCGAGCGCAGCGACGCGAAACTGCTCGCCTTTTCCGAAAACGCCACGTATCTCATCTTCGACCCCGAAACGGACGAAAAGCTCTGCGTCATGCGCGTAGGGCGCCCGGGGTACCACACCCTCGAGGAATATGAGAGCGAAATCGCCTGGCTGCGCCAGATCAACGACTACACGCCACTGAAGGTGGCAAACCCCATCCCCGCAGCTGACGGCAGCTACATCCAGGAAATCGACCTCGAGGGCACGCGCTACTACTGCGTGGCGACCGAATTCCTTACGGGTACCACGCTCGAGCAGGACGAAACGCCAGGCGCGGCACCCAAGCACTTCGAAATGCTGGGCGAGGTCACGGCGTACCTGCACCGCCAGACCGAAATCTGGAACGGCACGAAGGACATCAAGCGCTTCCATTGGGATTGCGAGAACATGATCGGCGAGAACGCCATATGGGGCGACTGGCATGACTACCCCGGGCTGACCCCCGAGCAGGTACGCCAAATCGAACAATGCTGCACCATCATCAAACGACGCCTGGAGCGCTATGGCAAGACGCCGCACAACTACGGCGTCATCCACGCCGACCTGCGCGATACGAACATCCTCGTCGAGGGAGACGCCATCAAGGTCATCGACTTCGACGACTTCGGGTTCGGATGGCACGTGCACGACCTGGCAAGCGCGCTGACGTTCATCGAAGAGCGCGACGAAGTTCCCGACTTGGTAAACGCATGGCTCACGGGATATCGCAAGGTGCTTCCCTTCACCGACACCGACTTCGTGGAAATCGACACGTTCATCCTGCAGCGCCGCATCCAGATGCTCGCCTGGCTGGCAAGCCACCAGGACTCCACCCCCGTGCAAGGCTACATGGTTGGCTACGTCGAGGGAACGATGGGGCTCGTAGAACGTTACCTGCGCCTCTTCGGCTAGAACCACCGCGGCACTCTTTTGCGAAAGGATAACCATGAAGGAAATCGAATTCATCATCAACGGAGACAAGCTCGATCGCGTCAAGCGCATCCTCTCCGGATTCAGCGATAACGGCATCTTCGTTACCCAGGGCTTCGGATACGGCCATCAGCACGGGTTCCGTCAGGTATACACGCGCGACGATTCTCGTGGGGTGAACCTGCTCCCCAAGGTTTCGGTACGCACCGTCGTTGCCGACGAGCTAGTGCAGCCCATCGTCGACGAAGCCGTATCGACCATGAGCAACGCCTCGTTCGGTGACGGGAAGATCTTCATCCGCCCCATCGAGGATGCCATCCGCGTGCGCACCGACGAGCGCGGCGACGAAGCGCTTTAGAGAGCGCCACGTAATACACGCACGTTAGGGCCTCGCGCTTCTGCGAGGCCCTTTCCTGTGCCCGCAGGCAAGCAACGGGCATTCGCCCCCAGGGATGCCGCGAAGAACGAACGGCACAATAAAGGAGCCGGCCCCCACAAGGAAGCCGGCTCCATCGCGACGCTGGGAAATCCTAGGAAAGGATGTTGGCAATCTCCCCAGCGCAGGCGATAGCATCAGCCATGGCGCTCGCAACAAGCGATGACCCCGTATGGGCGTCGCCCGCAACAAACACAGGCTTCGGGCAAGTAGATTCAACGCGATGCGTGTCGCCCTGCGTGACGGGCACGCCTCGACGTTCGTCGAGCGTGACGGAAAGGGCGTTCATGAGCCCCTCCTCGACCCCCGTGAAACCCTTGGCTACGAGTACGAGCTGAGCGGGGAGCTCGGACGCCTCCGCATCGGCCGCGGCGTCATTCGCCTTCACGCGAACAGCGCGCACCGTACCACCATCCACGAGGAACTCTTCGGTATTCGTGGCGAAGAGGCGGGGGTCATCCCCCTGCACGACGATAGCCTCCTGATGGCCATATTCCGCCGATGCAACGCTGGGCCATTCGGGCCATGCGTTGCCCTCAGAACGCTTCGTAGGAGCCTGCTTGGCGCGAATTACCTGATGAACGCTGGTAGCCCCCTGACGGAGCGCCGTTGCCACGCAGTCGCAGCCCGTATCGCCACCGCCAATTACCACAACGTCTTTACCACGCGCGTCAATTGAGGAAGGAGCCTGCTCCAGAATGGATTTCGTGGCCGCGGTCAGATACTCGACTGCGGGATACACCCCCGCTGCATCTTCCCCGGGTACACCCACGCGACGCGCGCGCGTCGAGCCACTGGCAATCGCAATGACATCGCAGGAACCCACGAGCTCACGCACAACAGCTTCGTTCGAGCAATCGCAGTCGCATACGAATTCGATGCCGCTCTGCTCCATGAGGTCGATACGGCGAAGCACGATATCCTTGGGCAGCTTCATTGCGGGAATGCCATACATGAGCAATCCGCCGGGTCGATCGGCGCGCTCGAAGACACGCACGCGGAACCCGCGGCGCGTTAGCTCCCATGCCAGAGCGAGGCCGGCGGGACCCGAGCCGATGACGCCCGCGAGAGGAGCGTTTTCCGAAGCGGCGGGTAGAGGCTTGCGCAGGCCTGCCGACCATGCGTATTCGTCTACTGCCAGCATGTCCTCGCGAATGCTCACGGGCGCGTCATGCTCGCCCAAGTTGCACGCCTTCTCGCACATGGCAGGGCAGATGCGCCCCGTAAATTCGGGAAAGGGATTGGTGAGTGCCAGACGCTGCGCGGCATCATCCCAGCGATTCTGCCACAGCAAGTCCTGCACCTCGGGAATGAGGTTATGAAGGGGACAGCCCACCGGACGCGTACCACCAAACGACAGACCAGCCTGGCAAAACGGCACGCCGCAATCCATGCAGCGTGATGCCTGAATGCGCTGCTCGTCACTAGACAAGCGAATGGCGATCTCGCTGAAATCGCGCACCGATTCCTCGCAAGGGCGACGGAGGCGCCCCACGCGTTCATGGGTGAGAAATGCTCCAGGATTGCCCATGCTATGCTCCTTCCCGCATGCGATCGAGTGCGATCTCAACGGCCCTATCGTGGTCGGCTCCCGCCAACTTGGCCTCCTCCACATACGCGAGCACGCGCTCGTACTCCACGGGGATAACCTTGACAAATTTGTCTGCGATGTCGCGGAAGCGGTAGGACATCATGATGCCGAGCGAGCTCTGCGTACGGCGCACGTGCTCGGCGATGAGCGACTCGATAAGCGCGATGTCCTCCGCGTTCGGCCGCGCGATGCGCACCATATCGCGATTGCAACGCGCCTCGAGCGTGCCCTCACCGTCGTAGACGTAGGCAACGCCACCACTCATGCCCGCGGCGAAGTTCATTCCCACTTCGCCGAGCGAAAGCACGATACCGCCGGTCATGTACTCGCAGCCGCACGCGCCCATGCCCTCTACCACGAGGGTTGCGCCCGAGTTGCGCACAGCAAAGCGCTGACCAGCAAGACCGTTCACGAAGCCCTTGCCTCCAACGGCACCATAGAACGCCACATTGCCCACGGCCATGTTCTCATCGGGACGGTAGCGCGACTTTTCCGGCGGAGCAATGGACAGGATGCCGCCCGAAAGGCCCTTGCCGAAGTAGTCGTTCGCGTCGCCCGAAATGGAGAACGTCACGCCCGCGGGCAGAAACGCGCCAAAGCTCATACCCGCTGATCCTTCGCATTCGATGACCAGGCTGTCTTCGGGAAGCCCTTCAGGATGCGCGGCCGTTACCGCACTGCCCAGCATCGTGCCGACGCAGCGGTTCACGTTGTCAATTTCCACCTTGAAGTGACACGGCGAAAGCGTTTCGCGCGCCTGCTTCGTGTACGGCAGCAGCAGCGTGCCGTCGAGCGTGGCGCCAAGATGATGGTCGGGGCTCATGGAAGGCAGGAAGCGCGGAGCATCGGCGCCTTCGATACCCAGGCCAAATTCGGTCTTGGGCATTGCGAGGAGCGAGGATAGGTCGATGCGGGCCGCTTTCCAGCTGTGCACGCGCGAATGCTGGCGCAGGCGGTCGACGCGGCCGACCATCTCGTCGATGCTACGGAAGCCGAGCTGCGCCATGATCTCGCGCAGCTGCTGGGCGATGAACGTGAGATAGCGCTCGACGTACTCGGGCTTGCCCGCAAAGCGCTTGCGCAGCGCGCAGTTCTGCGTGGCAATGCCCACGGGGCACGTATCCTGCTGGCAATCGCGCTGCATGAGGCAGCCCAGCGAAACGAGCACGCCCGTGGCGAAGCCGAACTCCTCGGCGCCCAGCAGGGCCGCCATCGCAACATCGCGACCATCGAGCAGCTTGCCATCAGCTTCCAGCACCACGCGGCTGCGCAGGCCATTGCGCACGAGCGTCTGCTGCGTTTCGGCAAGGCCAAGCTCAAGCGGCAGGCCAGCATGGTAGATGCTGTCGCGCGGAGCGGCACCCGTGCCGCCATTGCTGCCCGAGATGGAAATCTTCTCGGCACCACCCTTTGCAACGCCCGTGGCGATAGTGCCAACGCCCGCCTCGCTTACCAGCTTCACGCTAATGCGCGCCTTCGGGTTAGCGTTCTTGGCGTCGAAGATGAGCTCGGCCAGGTCCTCGATCGAATAGATGTCGTGATGCGGCGGAGGCGAAATAAGGCCCACGCCCGGCGTGCTGCGACGCACGCGCGCAATCCAAGGCCACACCTTCTTGCCGGGCAGATGCCCGCCTTCGCCGGGCTTCGCGCCCTGGGCCAGCTTGATCTGAATCTCGTCGGCGCTCATGAGATAGCGGCTCGTGACGCCAAAGCGACCGGATGCGATCTGCTTGATGGCGCTGCGCTTGCTGTCGCCATTCGGCAGCAGCGTTTCGCGCAGCGGGTTCTCGCCGCCCTCACCACTGTTGCTGCGACCACCCAAGCGGTTCATCGCGATGGCGATGCACTCGTGTGCTTCCTGGGAAATTGAACCGTAGCTCATCGCGCCCGTGTTGAAGCGGCGGACGATGCTTTCCACCGGTTCCACCTCATCGAGGGGCACCGAAGGACCATCCACGAATTCCAGCAGGTCACGCAGGAGAATGCTGCGCCCTTCGGGATGAATCGACTCGCTGAACTCGCGGAAGAGCTCGTAATCGTTGTCGCGCACGCAACGCTGCAGCAGATAGATGCTCTGCGGGTTCAGAATATGCTCTTCGCCACCCACGGGACGCCACTTGGTAAGGCCCGAAGACGGAAGCTGACTGGGCGACGGGCTTTCCGCCAGCGCGCTGGCCACCTGACTGCGCTCCTCGCATTCGCGCTGGATGTCAGCCAGGTCCAAGCCGCTTACGCGGCTCACGGTGCCCGCAAAGCAGCGCTTCACCACGTCATCGTTCAGGCCGACGATTTCGAACACCTGCGCGGAATGGTAGCCCTGCATGGTGCTGATGCCCATCTTGCCCATGATCTGCACTACGCCCGCAACGCATGCGCGGTTGTAGCGCTCGATGGCATCTTCCACCGAACCTTCGATAACGCCCGTCTGCACGAGGTTCGCGATGCATTCATGGGAAACGTAAGGGCAGATGCCGCTAGCGGAATACCCAACGAGCACCGCGAAATCGTGAGGCGTGATGGCGTCACCAGTTTCGACGATGATATCGGCATGCACGCGCAGGCCCACATGGAGCAGATGGTTGTGCACGGCCCCCACCGCAAGTACCGACGGGATGGGCATTTCGCCCTCGGCGATGCGGTCGCTAATGGCCAGGATGTTCACGCCATCACGCACGGCCTCTTCCGCCTGCTTTTCCAGCGACGCAAGCGCCTTATCGAGCGCATCGCTGCCGCCGTCTGCGGGAATCACGGCACGCAAACGCGCCGACTTGAATCCCTGGCGCTGGATGGAGCATAGCGCATCGAATTCTCGCTGCACGAGCAACGGCGTCTGCAGGCGCACCAGGCGGCAGTTCGCGCGCGTGTCCTCCAGGAAGTTACCGCGGTTGCCCACGTAGAGCATCGTGGACGTGATATAGCTTTCGCGCAACGCATCGATAGGCGGGTTGGTTACCTGCGCAAAAAGCTGGTTGAAGTAGTCGTATAGTCTGCGGTTCTTTTCCGACAGTACGGCAAGTGCAACGTCGGTACCCATGGAAGCCAGCGGCGCCTTGCCGTTGCGCGCCATGGGCAGCAGCGCTTCCTGCACGTCATCGTAATGAAAGCCGAACATGGCCATCTTGCGCGGCAGGGGAATCTCGCTGTCGCGGGGCTCTTCCAGCACGTCGACATCGTCTGCCAGCAAATCGCTCATTTCCAGCGTGCTCGCGTCGAGCCATGCGCGATAGGGCTTCTCGTTCGCGAACGCGTCCTTCACCTCGTCGTTGCGAAGCACGCGACCATGCTTCGGATCGACCATGAGCACTTCGCCCGGGCCGAGGCAGCCGGCCTCCAGGATTTCCTGAGGCTTGATATCGAGCGCGCCCACTTCGCTGGAAAGGATGAGCCTGTCGTCGTTCGTGATGTAGTAGCGCGCGGGGCGCAGGCCATTGCGGTCAAGCGCCGCACCCGTGATTTCGCCATCGGAAAACGCCAGTGCCGCCGGGCCGTCCCACGCTTCCATCACCATCGACTGATAAGCATCCCAGTCGCGACGACGCTGGGAAAGAGCCTCGTTATGGTCCCAGGGCTCGGGAACCGCCATCGAGACGCTGCGCATGAGGGAGCGCCCGTTCATCACCATGAACTCGATGACGTTATCGAGCATAGCGGAGTCGGAGCCCTCGGAATCGATGATGGGAAGCACGCGCTGCAGGTCTTCGCCCAGAACGGGAGAATAGAGGCCTGGCTCGCGCGCGCGAATCCAGTTCACATTGCCACGCAGCGTGTTGATTTCGCCATTGTGCACCATGAAGCGATTCGGATGAGCGCGCTCCCACGACGGCGTCGTGTTCGTGGAATAACGAGAATGCACGAGCGCAATGGCCGTTTCCGTGGAGGCATCGCCCAAATCGCTGTAGAAATGGCGCAGCTGCGTGGATAGGAGCATACCCTTGTAGACGATGGTGCGCCCGCTCATCGAGCAGATGTAGAAGATCTTCCCATCGAGGGAGGCTTCCGCATGACCAGCCTTCTCGATATCGCGACGGCACACGTACAGCTGGCGCTCGAAATCCATGCCGCGCTGCACGCCTTCGGGGCGCGCAAGAAACGCCTGCAGGATGGTAGGCATGCACGACTGCGCCGTTTCGCCTAGGTCACGCGCGTCTACCGGAACCTCGCGCCAGAACATAAGGCGGATGCCATTGCGTGCGCAGCCGTCTTCGAAGAGACGCTTCGAATCCTGCACGCCCTGCTCGTCGCGCGGGAAGAAGAGCATCGCCACGCCGTAATCCCCTTCCTCGGGAAGGATGTGGCCGCACTTCTGCGCTTCCTTGCGGAAAAACCTATGAGGCACCTGCAGCAAGATACCGGCTCCGTCGCCCGTGGCGCTTTCCAAGCCAGTACCACCGCGATGCTCCAAGTTAACAAGCGTTGAAAGAGCGTCGTCTACCATCTGATGCGAACGAACGCCGTTAAGATGGGCCAAAGCGCCGATACCGCACGCATCATGCTCGAATTCGCTTCGATAGAGCGTGGGCTCGCCAGCCACCTGTTCGTGCACATCAGATGCACGATTTGCCTGTTCAACAGCAAATTCATTGCCGTTACGCGAACGGCACTCGTTTGCCTTGGATCGGGCCATGTGTACTACCGCCTACTCGTCGTGATACTGATAATCGTCGGTCAATCGTACCGACCCAGTGTCACAAGAAGATTATGGGCGCGTTTCCATTGCGTTAAATCGGAAACATAAGACCAGTTCCGCGTTCCTGGAAGCAACTTGAGGAAGCAGCAAAGCACCCGCAGAAAAAGAGCTACACGCGCGTGTCTTTCACACAGCAAAAAGGCCCGCCCCGCATGCGCGGGACGGGCCATGGCATGGAAATGCCCCCCATGAGCGCGACGCCCTATCCTCCCACGGACTACACCGCAGTACTTTCGGCGAGGAGGGGCTTAACTGCCGAGTTCGGAATGGGATCGGGTGATCCCCCTCTCCATGGTCGCGCTCATGGGGGGCGTTCCCCCAAATCGCTAAATATGCGATTGTCAGGTCCGGCGGGAGCCGGCTACCCTGGGTGCCGCATAGCGTTCGTTGATCGTGACTAGACATGCGCGATGTGAATAGAAGAGCTCGGGCTATTAGTACCGCTCGCCTGAACGCCTCGCGGCGCTTGCA
>NZ_JAZZJS010000089.1:0-4030 GCF_056180635.1 Denitrobacterium sp.
CCCGAATGGGTCGACCGTGCGTATCCCAGCAACCTGCTCATTCAGCAGTACAACTGGTACGGCAGCCTGCATAACGGCTGGCTGAACAGTTGGCTTGGCCAGAGCGGCGTCGTGCAGACCACGCCCGGCACCGATGGCGAGCTGGGGTACAACTACATCGCCAAAGATGACGACGTGTGGGTGTACACGGGCGTGACGAGCGCTACGAGCGACAACGCCATCGTTGGGTTCGTACTCGTTAATCAGCGCACTGCCGAGGCGCACTACTACAGCGTGGCCGGGGCCACCGAGGAAAGCGCCATGAGTTCGGCCGAGGGCCAGGTGCAGAACCTCAAGTACGAGGCGACCTTCCCGCTTCTGCTGAACATCAACGGCCAGCCCACGTACTTCATGGCCCTGAAGGACGCAGCGGGCTTGGTTAAGAAGTTCGCCATGATCGACATTCAGCGTTACCAGAACGTGGCGGTAGGCGACACGGTGGAGGAGTGCCAGAAGTCGTACAAGGCCCTGCTGGCCACCAATGGCGTTTCCACGGGCGGCGATTCCGTGGCCGACGAAATCACGGGCGTGGTGCGCACGTCGATGCAGGCCGTCATCGACGGCAACTCGCACGTGTACCTCTCGCTCGAGAACAGCTCGCTCATCTTCGACTGCCCGCTGCCCACGGTGATGAACGTCGTTACCGTTCGCGAGGGCGACACGGTAACGCTGAGCTATATCGAGGGCGACCCCACGAGCACGGTCGAAGAGCTTACGGTGAATGGCTCCTCGGGTTCGGCCTCTTCGGCGGCAGCTGCGTCGAACGCTTCGCCCGGCTCGAGCACCGAGCCTTCAGCCGATGCGGCATCCGGCTCGTCGTCGGGTGATGCTTCGGCATAGGCCCCCAATATGGAGGACGCGTGCGTTTCCTTGCATTCGCCCTGCGGATTTGGCATAGTGTAACGGCTGCAGAAATGCAGTAGCAATGAACAGTAGTTCCGCTGCCAGAGACAGCAGGCACCGCAAGGTTTAATCGCGCAAGCGGCCCGCCGAGGTGGTTGTAAAGCACAAGCTTTCACGACCCCCTGCGCTCTCTGGTGCAGGGGGTCGTTCTTATTCGTGCGACCTTCCCCTGGGGTGGAACCCGGAATGGGAAAGAAGGAGGTGCACAATATGCCCAACGCACAGAACGTCGAAACGCTTGCCAAGATCAAGGAAGAGCTCGAAGGCGTGTCCGCACTGTGGGTCGTCGACTACCGTGGCCTGAGCGTGAAGGAGGCGCAGCAGCTGCGTCGCTCCATCCGCGAAGCCGGTGCTCATCTGACGGTCTACAAGAACAAGCTGGTGCGCATCGCTCTGGCAGAGTCTGGCCTTCCCGCAATGGAGGACATCCTCGCCGGCCCGAGCGCATTCGTCTTCGCCGATGGCGATCCGGCCGCTGCCGCGAAAGCCATCAAGACCTTCGCCAAGGATAACGAGAACCTCGTGATCAAGGGCGGCATGATGGACGGTGTTCAGTACAGCGCAGAACAGGTCGAGGCTATCGCTTCTCTGCCTTCTCGCGAAGCTCTCATCGGTCAGATTGCTGGTCTTATCTCCGGCGTTGCCCGCGGTCTTGCCGTTACCATCAACGGTGTGCCGTCTGGCTTGGCTCAGTCGATCAAGCAGGTCGCCGAGCAGAAGCCCGCTGCCTAGCAGCACCCTGCGGCGCTTTAGCCGCGTAAGCAAGAATGTATGGCCGGAACATCCGGCCCCTTTGAAAGGAAACTAACATGGCTGTGACCAAGGAAGAAATCATTGAGGCTCTGAAGGAGATGTCCCTCCTCGAGGCTAGCGAGCTCGTGTCCATGATCGAAGAGACCTTCGGCGTGTCCGCTGCTGCTCCCGTTGCCGTTGCTGCTGCTCCTGCCGCTGATGGCGCTGCTGCTGCCGACGAGAAGTCCGAGTTCGACGTTGTTCTCGAGGGCTTCGGCGACAACAAGATCGCTGTCATCAAGGTTGTCCGCGAGCTCACCGGTCTGGGCCTGAAGGATGCCAAGGAAGTCGTCGAGGGCGCTCCCAAGGCCATCAAGGAAGGCGTTGCCAAGGAGCAGGCCGAGGAAATGAAGGCCAAGCTGGAAGAAGCCGGCGCTGCTGTAACCCTGAAGTAAATTTCGCTTCAAGCGATGTTTCGGAGCCGCCCACTCGGGCGGCTCTTTTTTTGTGCGCCGCTTGCGGGGCGTATCGCGCCGTTGGAGCTGGCGAGCGAAAAAATCGATATCTTCTCCTGGGAAAGGGGACGGGAATTGCGTCTCTTTTTCACGCGATAAACGCGTCTTTCCCGTCTTTCCCATACGAACTGCGTTTATGCTAAGACTGTGAAAATGGTATCAGAAACATACCAATTACAACCACAATATATGGTGTGTGATATAAATATGAACGACAACATTTATTGATTTGTAATCACGTGCGGAAACGTTGGGTGAGGTAAAGTCAAGCCTTGTGAACAATCTTTTTTAGGTGCAAAACTATGTTCAGACAAGATACGAAGCATAACTACGAAAGGGGTTTGGGCATATGAAGGTTATCAAGCGCAATGGCTCTGAGGTCGCTTTCGACGTCACGAAAATCGTGAACGCCATCTCGAAGGCGAATAGTGAGGTAGTGCCTGAGAATCGTCTGTCGCACGATCAGATAATCGCCGCCGCCAACAACGTAACCGCCGAGTGCAATGCGTGTGGCCATGCCCCCGCCGTCGAGGAAATCCAGGACATGGTCGAGGACCAGATCATGGCTCTCGGTGCCTTCGAAGTCGCCCGCAAGTACATCATCTACCGCTACGTGCAGGGCCTGAAGCGCACGTCCAACACCACCGACGACAAGATCCTTTCGCTCATCGAATGCAATAACGAGGAAGTCAAGCAGGAAAACTCGAACAAGAACCCCACTGTCGTTTCGGTGCAGCGCGATTACATGGCTGGCGAAGTCTCGAAGGACCTTGCCCATCGCATGCTCCTTCCTGCCGACGTGGTAGAGGCCCACGAAAAGGGCATCATCCATTTCCACGACTCCGATTACTATGCTCAGCGCATGCATAACTGCGACCTGGTGAACTTGGAAGACATGCTGCAGAACGGCACGGTCATTTCCGGCACGCTCATCGAGAAGCCCCATAGCTTCAGCACCGCTTGCAACATCGCCACGCAGATCATCGCCCAGGTCGCCAGCTGCCAGTATGGCGGTCAGAGCATTTCCTTGGCTCACCTGGCCCCGTTTGTCGACGTCAGCCGCCAGAAGATTCGTCGCGCCACCATCGACGAGCTGAACCAGCTTGGCGTGGAGCCTTCGCCCGAGCGTCTCGATGCCGTGGTCGAAGAGCGCGTGCGCGATGAAATCCGTCGTGGCGTGCAGACCATCCAGTACCAGGTCGTCACGCTCATGACCACCAACGGCCAGGCCCCCTTCATCACGGTCTTCATGTACCTGAACGAAGCGCGCAACGAAACCGAGAAGCACGACCTCGCCATGGTTATCGAGGAAATGCTCCGTCAGCGCTTCCAGGGCGTGAAGAACGAAGCTGGCGTGTGGATCACCCCTGCGTTCCCCAAGCTCATCTACGTGCTCGAGGAAGACAACGTCGACGAAGGCACGGAATTCTACTACCTCACCAAGCTTGCGGCCAAGTGCACCGCCAAGCGCATGGTTCCCGATTACATCTCGGAAAAGAAGATGCGCGAGTACAAGCTTTCGAAGGGCGAAGTCGAAGGCGAAGGCGATTGCTATACCTGCATGGGCTGCCGCTCCTTCCTCACGCCCGACCGCTCTGGCAACGGCTACAACAACGTGGCTGGCGTGAAGAACTACGACCCCACGAAGCCGAAGTACTACGGTCGCTTCAACCAGGGCGTTGTCACCATCAACCTGGTCGACGTCGCGCTTTCCAGCGAAGGCGATTTCGCCAAGTTCTGGGCCATCTTCGACGAGCGCCTGGAGCTGTGCCGCAAGGCCCTCATGTGCCGTCATAAGCGCCTGAAGGGCACCACGTGCGATGCTGCTGGCATGCTGTGGC
>NZ_JAZZJS010000090.1:0-15059 GCF_056180635.1 Denitrobacterium sp.
GAAATCGGCCTTGTAAGGCGACTCCTCCAGCACGGCGAGCTGACTGGCTGAAAGCTGCGTCATCTCTTACTCCTCCTCGTCCTGCGAGGGGATGGCGATGAGCTCGTCGACGGCGTCGGCACCCAGCACGTCGCGTGCGCGGGCGAATACCGAAGCGCGAACGCAGCTGGAAGGTGCGGCGATGAGCGCGTCGTCGAACAGCGCGCGCACGTAGAGGTCTTCCGCCTCGCGCTGCGTGAGGCCGCGATTGCGCAGGTACTGCATCTGCTCGGGGCCCACGGAACCGATGGTGGCGCCATGATTGCCCGCAACATTGTCTTCGTCGCACAAGATCACCGGCATGGTCTTGTTCACCACGCTGTCGCCCAGCACCAGCACGTTTTCCAGCTCGGAGCCTTCGGCGCCATGCGCGCCGTGAATGAGGTCGATGGTGGCGCGCAGCGACTTGCGGGCCGCGTCGTCGAGCACGCCCGACTCCACGATGTTGGAAACGGTGCGCTCGCCACGCTGGCGAACCACGTGGTTGATGTCGATGGTATCGGCATTCTTGCCCAGGTAGCGCGCGGTCAGGTCGATGCGCGAAGCCTCGCCGTCGAGCGACGCCGCGAAACCGGCAGCCGTGGTGCCCGCAGCCAGGAAGAACTGACGCGCGTCGATGTGCGCGCCAGCGCCAGCGGTAATGCCAATCGACTCGGCGTGCTGGCCCTCGCCACCGCCCGCGATGAACTCGCGCAGATGCACGCGCGAACCACGTTCGGCGAGCACGCGCACAAGCGCTGCACTCGTAACGCCTTCGGGGGCATCGCCATGGCGATGAACGACGATGGTGGCCTCGGCACCAGCGCGAACCACGATGCCCGCGTCGACGATGTCACCGGCAGCGGCATCGATGTCGATCACGATGGCTTCCTCGCGGTGCTCGCCCGCGGGAACCTCATGCAGCACGGCGTCGGGCGCCTGGGAAACGACCCAGTCGGTCACCTTCTCGCCCATGCCGCATTCCACGGCGCTGAACAGGCGCGGCAGCTCGGCGCGCGTCTTTCCGCCACGAGGGCGTTCGGGCACGGTGAGCGTGATGTCGTTCGCGCGCAGGTAATTCCAGGTTTGCGCAGGGGGCGTGTTGACGCGCTCCAGCGTGCGCATGGGAATGGAAGTCTGATCGCTCATTATCCAATCGCCCCTTCCATCTCGAGTTTCACGAGGTTGTTCATTTCGACGGCGTATTCCAGCGGCAGCTCCTTCGATACGGGCTCGGCGAAGCCGCTTACCGCCATGGCGCGCGCCTCGGATTCCGTGGCGCCGCGGCTCATGAGGTAAAACACCGTCTCGTCGGAAATGCGGCCGATGGTGGCCTCGTGGCCCACGCTCGCCGTGGCGTTGCGCACGTCCATCGCGGGAATCGTGTCGGAACGCGACAAATCGTCGAGCATGAGCGACTGGCAGCTCACGGTGGCGCGCGCGTTATCGGCGCGGCGACCCACCACGATGGAGCTGCGGAACGTGTTGCATCCGCCGTCCTTCGAGATGGACTTGGTGTCGACGGTGGCCGTGGTATCGGCGCCGTTCAGCACCACCTTGCAGCCCGTGTCGAGGTCCTGCGTGGCGCCCGCGAACGTGATGCCCGTGAACTCGCAGTGCGAGCGGTCGCCCGCCAGGATGGTGGTGGGATACAGATAGCTCACATGGCTTCCGAACGAACCCGACACCCATTCCATCTTGGCGTCGGCGCCCACGTGGGCGCGCTTGGTGTTCAGGTTGTACATGTTCTTCGACCAATTTTCGATCGTGGAATAGCGCAGATGGCCGCCGTCCTTCACGAACAGTTCCACGGCGCCTGCGTGCAGGTTGGCCTCGTAGTACTTCGGGGCGGAGCAACCCTCGATGAAGTGCAGGTCGGCGCCTTCCTCCACCACGATGAGCGTGTGCTCGAACTGGCCCGCACTCGCGGCGTTCAGGCGGAAGTAGCTCTGCAGCGGGTAAGGCACGGTAACGCCCTTGGGCACGTACACGAACGAACCGCCCGACCACACGGCGTAATGAAGCGCCGCGAACGTGTGGTCTCCCGGAGGGATGAGCTTGCCGAAATGCTCGCGGATGACGGGCTCCCACTTCGGGTCGTGCAGGGCATCTTCGATGGTGGTATACACCACGCCCTGCTGCGCCACGTCTTCGCGCATGTTGTGGTAGACGATTTCGGAGTCGTACTGGGCGCCCACGCCGGCCAGGCTCTCGCGCTCGGCCTCGGGAATGCCCAGGCGCTCGAACGTGTCCTTGATCTCCTCGGGCACGTCGTTCCAGTCACGCGCCTGCTTGGCCTGCGGGTTCACGTACGTGGAAATGTGGTCGAGGTCGAGCCCCGCGATGCTGGGACCCCAGTTGGTTGCCATGGGCTTCGCGTGATACGTAGCCAGCGCATCGAGGCGCATCTTCAGCATCCATTCGGGTTCGTCCTTCTTGGCGCTGATGGCGCGCACAATCTCGGGCGTCAGACCGTCGTCGTAGCGCTCGTAGCCCTCTTCGGAATACGTGAAGTCGTAGAACGAGCGATCGACGTCGGCGACGTTGGTGCGGCTTGCGGTCTTTTCGGCCATTAGGCAATCACCGCCTCAGGCGCCCGCTCGAAACGCTCGAAGCCGTTCGCGTCGATGTCGTCGATGAGGTCGGAAGCGCCCTCGGCCACCAGGTGGCCATGCGACATAACATGCGTATGGTCGACTTCCAGACGCTCGAGGATGCGCGTGTTATGCGTGATGATAAGCAGTGCGCCGTTGCAGGTGGCGCGATAGGCCTCGATGCCGCGGCTCACCACGGCCAGGGCGTCGACGTCCAGGCCCGAGTCGGTCTCGTCGAGGATGGCCAGCTTCGGCTTCAGCAGCAGAAGCTGCAGCATTTCGAGCTTCTTCTTCTCGCCGCCGGAAAAGCCCACGTTCAGCTCGCGCGTGATGAACGAGTCGTCCATATCGAGCTGATCGGCGATTTCGTCGACGCGGTCGCGGAACTGACGCGCGGTCATCTTCAGCTCGGGGCGCTTGCGCGTGATGGTACGCAGGAACGAGTGCATCGGCACGCCGGGCACCTCCACCGGAGCCTGGAAGCTCAGGAACATACCGGCGAGCGAGCGCTTGTCGGAGGAATCTTCCGTTACATCGGCGCCGTCGAACTGAATCGAGCCCGACTTCACCTGGTATGAGGGGTCGCCCATGATCACGCGGCCAAGCGTGGATTTGCCTGCGCCGTTGGGCCCCATGAGCACGTGGGTTTCGCCTTCGCTGATCTGCAGGTCGATGTCATGCAGAATGGTTTTGTCTTCGGTGCCGGCACACAGGCCTGCTACCTTCAAGAGCGGTTGCGTCATGTCGTTCTCCTTGCGCCTTGCGCGTTTTTCATGCGGGGGAAGAGCCCCGCGAATCCTTCTTCTCGGTAGTTATACCTTAAATACCACCGAAAAGCTAGGATTATAATTAATTGTTCTGATTTCGGAACAAAGACGCAGTGGAGCGCGCGTGGGTACTCAAGGGCCCAGCCAGCGCGTATGCTATATTTACTCGGCAACTACGAAGCTTTACCGCGCGCCCCGAGGTGATCGCATGTCCACATCTACTACAACTACAGAGGCACGCGCCTTCCCCGCCGCGAACCCACAGCGTTCGCTTCTTATGCAATATCTTGCCGTAGTGGCTTGCTTCGTTGCGATAGTGTGCGCCACATTCGCCATCGGTGGGCACTTCCCGCTTTCCATGGCCACCGAAACGAGCGGCGTGGAGTATTCGGAATGGAATCATCACTACGTCGACGACGACCAGTACGCGCGCCTAGGCGATGCGCTTCTGCACGGCAACGTCACGCTCGATTTGCCCGTGGACAGCGAGCTCGCGCAGCTCGAGAACCCCTATGCGTTCACGCCGCGCTACGAAATTGGCGACGTCGACCACCCCATCTTCTGGGACCATGCGTTCTATCAGGGTAATTACTACTGCTACTTCGGCGTGGTTCCCGCCGTCGTGCTGTTCATCCCCGTGCAGCTCGTAACGGGCAGCTGGCTTTCGTCCGCCTCCGCCGTCTTCATCGGCGCCATCGGGGCACTGCTGGCCGGCGCATTCTTCGTATGGCAAATGGGCCGCCGCCTCTTCCGCAAGCCCTGCAACAGCATTGGACTGCTCACGCTTGCGCTGGGTACGTATTTCGTGGGAGCGAACATCACATACCACCTCATCGTGCCGTGGTTCTACTCCATCCCCATCCTGTTCTCGCTGATCTTCACCGCGCTGGGCATGGGCTTCTGGATTCGCGCGAAGCGCACGGGACAGGCCCCATGCGCCATATGCATCGCGCTAGGCTCGTTCTTCATGGCGCTTAACCTGGGGTGCCGCCCGCAGTTCATCCTGGTCTCGGCCCTAGCGCTCGTGCTCTTCCGCCAGGAAATCTTCAAAGAGCGCACCATCTTCTCGCGCACGGGCTGGCGCGCCTCGCTCGCCGCCGTGCTGCCCTACGTGGTTGTATTCGCGCCGCTGCTGACCTACAACTACGCGCGCTTCGGTTCGCTCACCGACTTCGGCAGCAACTACAACCTCACCGGCTTCGACATGACCACGTACGCGCAAAGCAAGAAGGTCACGCTGTACCTGATGGCGGAGTACCTCTTCGCGTTGCCCGACCCCACCGTGCAATTCCCATTCCTGGCCGAAGTCATCACGCTTCCCGAATGGTGCGAGTGGGCGCCGAACGAGCCGTTTTACGCGGGCTTCTTCTTCATCAAGCCCATCATGCTCGCCGTGCTGGCCATCCCGTTTTTCTGGAAGCGCCTGCGTAGCAGCGGATTCGCTCCGCTCATCATCGTCTCGGCGCTGCTGGCTCTGGTGGTGCTAGCGGTGGACACGCGCGTTGCGGGCATCACCGAGCGATACTTCAGCGATTTCGGCTGGTACTTCACGCTCATCGTGCTCGTGGTGCTGTTCGAGGCGCCCGAAGCGCTGGCGGAACGCCCCGCGGCCAAGAAGGCATTCTTCGCCGTATGCGCAGTGCTTGCGGTAGTGTCCGTTGGCCTGGGCATTCTTACCGGGTTCTCGGTAAACCACTACGCGAGCTTCGCAGCTACGAACACGGAATTGGCCCAGAGCGTCTACGCCCTCTTCGGCGCAACGCTGTAGCGTAAAATCGGCGCACCGATTACGCGCGCTTGCTTGCGGGCACCGTCTTCACGAACCCGAAGAAGTAGATGACGTGGCCCAGCCACACGAGGGCCAGGACGATGCGCCCCACCAGCACGTGCGACATCATGGCAAACGCAATGGCCATGACGAGCGTCACCGAGCCAACGATGGACAGCTTCGTCTTCAGCAGCATGCCCTCGCCCTTCGCGTACGTTGCGAGGTGCTTCTCGTAGAGCTTCGTGCCCAGGAACCAATCGTGCAGGCGCTGCGAGCCCTTCGCAAAGCAGAACACCGTGGCCAGATACAGGGGCGTGGTGGGCAGAACGGGAAGCACGACGCCCACCGTACCCAGAGCCAGGCACAAGCAGCCCAGCGCAAGCCAGAACACGCGGAAGCGCGCGGGCTTTCCCGTGGGCACATCCGCTACAGCAGCGGAAACGACGTCGGAGCCCTCCATTGCGGGCACGGACTCGGAATACGCAGGGGTTGCTACAGGTTTCATGGCGGGCCTATCTGCCGCATACGCGGCATGGTCTCTTTCGATTAGTCGCGCCTAACTATAACGCATTCCCCCGCCCCGCACAAAAAGAGGAGGGCTCTTCAAGAACCCTCCTCACGCAGGCTATGCGAGAGAACGCTACTTCCAGCGCGTCAGATACGCCTGAAGGCGATTCAGAAGCACGCTGATGAACGTGATGACCACGCCGATGACGATGATGCCGGCAAGGATGCGCGTGTAATCGCCGAAGTCGCTGTAGTACTTCACGTAGTAGCCCATGCCCACGCTGCCGCCGATCATTTCGGCCGAAGTGAGCAGGATGAACGACAGGCAGAGCGCGATGTTCAAGCCGTTGAAAATGAGAGGGAGGGCGCTTGGGAGGATAACGCGGAACAACGTCTTGGGAGCGCTCACGTTCAGGACGCGCGCAGAATCGAGGATGCGCTTGTCGACGCCCGCCACGCCCGCAAGCGTGCCCGTGAGCACGGGCCAGAGCGTGGCCAGGAAAATCACCAGCACGCTTGCGGCGCGGAACGTGGGGAGCAAGGCGATGCCGTACGGGATGTAGACAATGGGAGGGATTGCCGACAGGAACGACACGACCTTCTCGGTAGCGCGAGAAGTCCTTGCTCGATAGCCCAGCGCCAGACCCAGCACCAGGGCCACCACCGTGCCAAGGGCGAAGCCTTCGGCAATGATGCCCAGCGAGCTGGCGATGCCCGTGCCGATTTTCGCCGCATCGGCTACGATCTGCGCGAACACGATGCCGGGCGCAGGGAACATCTTTTCGGGAAGCACGTTCGCACCCGCCGTGGCAACCTGCCATGCGGCAAGCACCCCGAGTATGACGGCGGGAACATCAGCGAACGTATTGCGCGTTGCGCGCTTGCGCGCAACCAGGCACCCCACGGCGCCTACCGCCCAGACGAAGCCCCCAACCACCAGCGTGTAGAGCACCTGGGGGTCGGCCGACGTCTTGGCGGGAAGCGCCAGCGAGGCCAGGAATACCAGGAAGAGCGCCGTTGCGGGCGTTACCAAACGCTCGCGCAGCGTTATGCCGCGCACTTCGACGTAGCGCTTCTTGCGCTCGGCTTTCGCGCCGCGCTCTTTCTGCACGGGCAGCACGCCCGCGGGCGCCGTAGCAGCCCCTTGGATTTCCGCACTCATGCCGAATGCACCTCCTGGTACTCGTTCTCAAAGAAAATCTGCGACAGCTCGCCGCGGAATTCCGCGTAAGCGGGGTCGCGTAGAAGCTCGAGGCGGTGACGCGGACGCGGCAGCGGCACCTCGAACTCGGCGCGTACGCGGCCGGGCTCCATCATGATGATGCGATCGGAGAGAAGAATCGCCTCTTCAAGATCGTGCGTGACGAATACGACCGTCTTGCGCTCGTCACCCGGCTCGCCTTCCCAAAGCTCGAGCAGCAAGTCCTGCAGAATCGCGCGGTTACGCGCATCGAGCGCGCCGAACGGCTCGTCCATCAGCAGCACCTCGCCGCCCACGGCCAGCGCGCGAGCGATTGCCACGCGCTGCTGCTGACCGCCGGAAAGCTCCTTCGGGAAGCGATGACCCAGACCCCCAAGGGCGACCTTGTCGAGGTAGGTTTCCGCCAAGGAGCCGCGCTCCGCGCGGGAAAGCTTGGGGAGCGCCTGCTCGATTGCGAATTCCACGTTGCCGCGCGCCGTCATCCAGGGGAACAGCGAGTATTGCTGGAATACCACGCTGCGCTCCGGACCAGGGCCGCTCACGACTTCGCCGCCCACGGATACGGTTCCCGACGTGGGGGCAAGCAGACCCTCCAGCACCGAAAGCAAGGTGGACTTGCCGCATCCGCTTGCACCGATGACGCTTACGAACTCGCCTGGCTCCACGGAAAAGCTCACGCGATCCAACGCGGTGAACGTTTCCCCTCGCCCGGCATACGTCACGGTGAGGTTTCTGACATCGATACGCTTCGACATGGGGTACCTCTATTCGTACTCGTTGAAATGCTTTCGCAAAGACGCGTAGTACTCGTTGCTCGGATTTTCCTTTTCGAGCTGGGAAAGCGCCTGGTCATAGATATCCAGGTTGTACAGCTTCTCCAGGTCGAAGTCCTTCAGGTAACCGAAATCGGCTGCGCTGTCCTTCAGCTTCAGGGTTGCCTGGAAGTCGGGGTCGGGGTTCGAGTCGCAGTAGTCGGGCGTGAACACCTCGTACTCGATCTCGTCCTCGGGGATGTCGATGTAGGTCTTAACATCGGCAATGGTCTTCTGCTTGTTGGCCTCGTCCTTGTAGAACGCGTAGGCGCGGATGAGGGCGCGCTCGACCGCGATGAACAGGTCGGGGTTGTCCTTCAGCTCGCTGGTGAGGGCGACCTGGCGGCAGCAGGGCTGGTTCTGGAACAGCTCTTCGTCGGAGCACTTGTACACGATGGAATGACCCTGCGCCACGGCGATGGACGTGTACGGCGAGTAGCAGGACACGGCGTCGATCGTGTCGTTCGAGAAGGCGTTGTAGGCATCCTTCTGGCTATCGAAGAGCACGATGTTCACGTCGGAACCATCGTCCTGGCCGTAGGTGAGGCCATGGGAAGCCAGCAGCTGGTAGAGCTCGAGCTCCTGGACGGTGGTGCGAGGAACGGCGACGTTCCTGCCCTTCAGGATGGAGACGTCCCAGTTCGAGAGGCCCTCCGTGTACTTGCTCTTGATAACGTAGCCATGGCCGTTGCTCATGGCGCCACCGAAGATCGAGATGTCGTGGCCGGAAGACTGGTTCACCAGGGTGGGAACGCTGCCCAGGAACACGACCTGGAGCTTCTTCGACTCCAAACCGCTTACCAGTTCGCTCTGGCTCGAGAACTGCGTGAGCGTGGCGTTGATGCCCTCTTCCTTGAAGAAGCCCTCTTCCTTGGCTACGAATGCAAGTAGATGGGCCGTGGAGTTCAGATGGCCGAGCGTGACGTCGTAGGTCTTGGCGTCGTCGTTGCAGCAGGAACCGCAACTATCGGACTTGGAAGAGCTATCTTCCTGAGCGGCGCAACCTACAAGGCCAAATGCGGCAAGCGCGCCCACGCCAATGAGCGAGCCCTTCACAAACGATCGTCGGCTGTACTTGTTCTCCTGAACTGTCATTAGAATCCTCCTTTGATGTCTTTCGAATGAGCGCTATTACAGCACCCTTTCAAACCGATGACCAGGTATTTTGCACGGCATTAGTGCGATGGCTTGCTATCTACTTGGCCGATAGCAAGCCGCCTTTCAGGAGTTTTGCCTGTTCAGAAGGGTAATAAAGGTTCCAGGCATAAGAAAACGCCCCAACCTGGTTAACGTTTCCCCAGGTCAGGGCGTTGACGGTTTTTAGAATAGCCCGTTATCTGCGTTCCGCATGGCATGCAGCCGCGACATCGGTAAACGCCTGGAAAAGGCGCTTGGAATGGGGGCGCTCGCGCCACATGTGCTCGGGGTGCCATTGCACGCCCACAATGAAGCGCTTATCAGGCATTTCTATACCCTCGACGATGCCATCCTCAGGCGATACGGCGCTCACGACGAGCCCCTCGCCCAGCTTGTCGACGCACTGGTGATGGATGGTGTTCACGCCCAAACGCGTGGCTCCCACATATGACGCCAACCGCGAATCCTCCACAAGTTCCACCATGTGAGCCGGCAGCGTATAGGGGCGATGCTGCATATGCGCGCATTCCAGGCGCTCCTCGGCCTTGCGGATATCCTGGCGCAGCGTTCCGCCCAGCGCCACGTTGAGCGACTGCATGCCGCGGCAAATGCCCAGCAGGGGCTTGTCGGCCGCAACGGCTGCGCGCACGAGCGCGTCTTCCATGGCATCGCGGGCGCTGGCCGAACGATGCGTGCGCACGGTGCGTCGGCATCCATAGCGACCCGGGTCGATGTCCTGGCCACCGGGAATGAGGAAACCATCGCACGATTCCACCAGGCGCTCGATGTAAGCCGGGTCGGACGTGACGGGCAGCACGATGGGAATCGCACCCACTTCGAGCAGGCCACCCAGGTACCCATCGGATACGGCCAGGCCCGTCCACTCGAAGTCGTAGCGGGGCACGACGCCAATCACGGGCGCATCAGGCGAACCCGCGGGCATGCCCTTGCGCTTCTTCATGAGGCGATGCCATACGCTTGCGAGCGTGAAGCGATGCTTCACCATCGATGCGAGCGGCTCGAGGTATTCCGCCTCGCCCGGACGCAGCGAACCCGAGGCGAGCACCATCAGCAGATCGGCCCAGTACTCGGCGGAGCGGCCGTACACTTCGGCGCCGTAGCCGTACTGGCTCAGCTCGCGCTTTGCCGCGGCCACGTGGGCCTCGTCGACGTTCTCGAACAGGGTATCGAGCACGTCGAGCGTGCGCTTGCTATAGAAAAGCGCGCGAATGAGCACGGCGTATGCCAACGAGTACTCGATGGGCATGGCGTCGGCGGGGCGAATCTCGACGAAGTTCTTCAGGCGCACGTCGGGCCACACCATCGAAAGCGCGTGCTCGACTTCCGCGTCGGTCATCACACGATGCGCGTACAACTCGTCGAACGTGGTGGCTCCCACGTAGCGCCAGGGATCGCCCTCGTTCTCGCCCGGAGCAAGTACCGCCTCACGCGACAGGATGTAGTCGGCGTAGTCGGCGAACGAGTAGCCGCGCTTCAGCGAACCGGGCACCACGCCCGCTCGGTCCTGCTTCATGTTCGACCAAATGTGCGTGCGCACCATGTTGCACGGGCGCTCGCGCCCTTCGTACACGGGAGAGTTATCGCAGATAAGCGCCAGCAGCGGGCCGATGATCTGGGAAAGGCGCAGCTTGCGCATGGCATCGGCTTCGTTTTCGAAGTCGATGGAAATCTGCAGCGACGCGGAACCGCGCATCATGCAGATGCCCTCATAGGCCTGCTTGCCCAGGAAGTCGGTCATGCAGTCGTAGCGGAACTTCGGAATGAGTTCCAGGTCGCGGGCGCGCGCCGTGGGGTGGTACCCCAACATGGGCGTTTCCAAGCCGAACTCCTCCAGGATGGGATCGAGCTCGCTGCGGAACGCCAGATACGCCTCGTCGATTTCCACGACATCCTTGAATGGACCCGCCGAAATTTCCAACTGGCCAGCAGGTTCGGTGGAAAGGGCCACGCCGGGACGCTGAAGCCCCACGATGTTATCGCCTTCGTACTGCACCTTGTCGTAAAACGGGGCCAGGCGTTCCAGCACATCGCGCACGCCACCCGGCTCGGAATAGCTCACGGGCGCACCACCAGGACGCACGATAATATGCTCCAGTTCGAAGCCCATGCTCTGGCTGAACTTCTCGCCCGAAGAAAAGAACTCGACCAACTTCGCACGGTTGGCCGCATGAATTGTCTGCTCGCTTGTCAAAGCGTCCACCTCTACTTGCGGCGGTAATTCCCACCCTTTTACTAGGATTTCCATTATGTCAATTATAGATATCGCGTTATACGCGTCAACTTCACGCACCGCATGAGCATAATCGCAATCCATGCGCTGTCACGGGCAATGAGCAAGCTGTTACTTTCCCGTGCCGTGAATTCTACCCTTACGCGAAAGGCGCCCCAAGGACGCCCTTCGTTTCCGCGCTCCATCGAGAGCTGCCGCCGTTGGCGCCATTCCCGATGACGCGCTTCATATCGCGCCCTATCGGTGGTCGATGCGACGCGCAAGGCGGTCGCCAGCCGACTGGGCAATCTGCACGAGCACGACGCACAGGACCACCGCGACGACCATCACGTCGGCCTGCCAACGCTGATAGCCGTATCGAATGGCGATGTCGCCCAGGCCGCCCGCGCCCACGGTGCCCGCGATGGCGGAATAGCCGAACAGGTTCACGAGCGTGATGGACACGCCGCGCACGAGCGACGGAAGCGACTCGCGCAGCAGCACCTTGTAAATGATCTGGAACGTGCTTGCGCCGAACGCCTGCGCCGCCTCGATGAGCTCGGCGTCCACTTCCGCCAGGCTCTGCTCCACGATGCGCGCGACGAAGGGCGCCGCCGAAAGCGTGAGCGGCACGATGGCGCCGGGAACGCCCAGCGACGTGCCCACAATCAGACGCGTAAGCGGAATGATGGCCACCAGCAGAATGATGAACGGGATGGAGCGTCCGATGTTGATGATCCACCCCAGCACGGTATTCACGCCGCGATGCGGATGAAGGCCGCCCTTGTCGGTAACGTGGAACGCCACGCCCACGGGCAGGCCGATGACATAGGCGAAGAAGCACGAGACCACGGTCATGACCAGGGTGTCCCACGTACCCTGCGCCAGCAGCGCACCATAGCGTGCGATGAAATCGGATACGTATTCCATTACGCCACCTCCCCATCGGTGGGAGCGGCGCCAACGCCGTGCGACAGCAGCTCGCGCGCAACGTCGCTCTGCGGGTTCGAGAACACTTCCGCCGTTTCACCCTGCTCGACGATGCGGCCCGCATCGATGACGGCCACGCGATTGCAAATCTGGTGCGCTACTTGCAACGAATGCGTGATGAGCACGATGGTGACGCCCAGGCGCTCGTTGATATCCTGCAGCAGGTCGAGAATCTGGATGGTCGTGCGCGAGTCGAGTGCGCTCGTGGCCTCGTCGCAGAGCATCACGCGCGGGCGGTTCGCCAGGGCGCGCGCGATGGCCACGCGCTGCTGCTGACCACCTGAAAGCTCATGCGGGTAGCGGCGCTCCTTGCCGGAAAGCCCCACGATGTCGAGCAGCTTCTGCGCACGCTTCACGGCGTCGTCCTTCGATACGCCGCGCAGCTCCAGCGGGAACGTCACGTTCTTCAGCACCGTGCGCTGCTGGAAGAGGCTGAAATTCTGAAAGATCATGCCCACTTCCGAGCGTAGCGCGCGCAGGTCGGCGCCACGGTAGTCGGTAACGTCCTTCCCCTCGATGAGAATGCGCCCGTCCGTGGGGCGCTCAAGCAGGTTGATGCAGCGCACCAGGGTGGACTTGCCCGCACCCGATTCCCCGATGATGCCGAAAATGTCGCCTTCTTCGATTGTCAGGTTCACGTCGCTGAGGGCGTGCTGGGTCTCGCCATGCGCGTGATAGACCTTGGATACTCCCCGCAATTCGATCATGAAGGTCCCCTTTCACGTAGAAAGACGGGGCGCTAATGATGCGCCCCGCCATTACATGGACTGTCGATGCCTTAGAAGATGGCCTCGACGGCGCCCTTGTAATTCTTCTCGATGTAGGTCTTCACATCCTGGGAGGTGAGAGCCTTGGCCAGCTTCTGGATGGCCTCGTTCTTCTCGTTGCCCTCCTTCACGACCAGCAGGTTCGCGTAGGTCTGGGCGGCGTCGCCACTGGCGTCTTCCAGAGCCAGAGCGTCGGTTGCGGGGGTGAGGCCAGCCTCAACCGCGTAGTTGGAGTTGATGGCTGCGATGTCGACGTCGCTCAGCGAGCGGGCGATCTGGGCGGCTTCGAGTTCGACGAACTGTAGGTTCTTCGGGTTGGAGGTCACGTCCTGCGGCGTGGCGGTGATGCCCGCAGAGGAATTCAGCGTGATCAGGCCTTCCTGCTGAAGCAACAACAGAGCGCGCGCTTCGTTGGTGGTGTCGTTGGGAATGGCCACCGTCGCGCCGTCGGGCAGGGCGTCGAGCGACTTCGTCTTACCGGCATACAGGCCGAACGGCTCGTAGTGCACTGCCTGGACGCTTACCAGGTGCGTGCCGTTTTCCTCGTTGAACGACTTGAGGTAGGGGCCGTGCTGGAAGTAGTTGGCGTCAACTTCGCCGTCTTCCGTAGAGGTGTTGGGCTGCACGTAGTCGTTGAATTCAATGACCTTCAGCTCGATGCCTTCCTTGGCCAGAATGGGCGCTACCGCATCGTTGAGGATTTCGGCATGGGGCGTGGGCGACGCCGCAACCGTAAGCGTGGTAGCGGAAGCTTCACCTTCGGAGCTGTTGCTGGGAGATGACTCGTTGGAAGACGAAGACGCGGAGCAGCCCGCCAGGGCGAAAGCGGCTACCACGGCCACGGCTGCGGTGCCCAGGGCAATTCGGAATCGTTTGTTCTTGATGTTCAGCTTCATGGTGTTCTCCTTCGCTGTTCTGCCGGGCTCCGCACATGAGCCCGATCCTCCCGTACCACGATTCGCACCGTGGCTTTTCGTGTTGGACGGGCATATTACGTGGCTGGCAGGCAAGATTCAATAGATTCGATTGCAGGCCTTTTGGGCAGTTGGCTATCTATCCAAACGATAGGCCGATTCCCTATCATTTACCTGGGATAACAATGAGCGTGCTTTCCATGCATGGATTATCGGCGCAAAAATCCCCTTCGTGGCATTCGCAATTACCTATAACGCGCTATCGCGATATTCTGTCTTGCTTTATTCCTAGTATTTCGCTAGGATTTAGCTCGACAAGTAAACGGGACATGTGACAGCCCCCTGACAAGAAGGAAAGAGAAGCATTATGACCATCCATAAGAGCGTTTCAGAACTCATCGGTTCAACTCCCCTCGTCGAGCTTACTCATTACGAGGAGAACCATGGCCTGAACGCACGCATCGTAGGCAAGGTAGAGGCCTTTAACCCCGGCGGTTCGGTAAAGGACCGCATCGCCAAGGCCATGCTCGACGCAGCCGAGCGCGACGGCAAACTCGACAAGGACACCGTCATCATCGAGCCCACCAGCGGCAACACCGGCATCGGCCTGGCCGCGCTGGCAGCAGCCCGCGGCAACCGCATCATCATCACGATGCCCGAGACCATGTCGGTCGAGCGCCGCAATCTCATGAAGACCTACGGCGCCGAGCTGGTTCTTACCAAGGGTGCCGACGGCATGAAGGGCGCCATCGCCAAGGCGAAGGAACTCGCAGCTGAAATCGAAAACTCCTTCATCCCCAGCCAGTTCACCAACCCCGCGAACCCGGAAATCCATCACGCGACCACGGGTCCCGAAATCTGGGAAGCCACCGAAGGCAAAGTAGACATCCTGGTTTCCGGCGTTGGTACCGGCGGTACCGTTTCCGGTACGGGCGCATTCCTCAAGGAAAAGAACCCCGATGTGAAGGTAGTCGCCGTTGAGCCTGCCGGTTCTCCCGTCCTCACCGAAGGCCACGGCGGCCCTCACAAGATTCAGGGTATCGGCGCAGGCTTCGTGCCCGATACGCTCGACACCGACGTCTACGATGAAGTCATCGATATCGAAGACGAAGAGGCCTTCGAAGCCGGTCGCGAACTGGCAGCCAAGGACGGCCTGCTCGTTGGCATCTCTTCCGGCGCAGCCGTGGCGGCCGCTCGCAAACTCGCGGAACGCCCCGAAAACGCTGGCAAGCTCATAGTGGCCATCCTGCCCGACACCGGTGAGCGCTACCTGTCCACGGAGCTTTTCGAGTTCCGATAAGGGATCCGTTTCCTGATTTACATGGCATAAAGACTTGCTGTTGCGGGTGACCGA
>NZ_JAZZJS010000091.1:0-50759 GCF_056180635.1 Denitrobacterium sp.
GCGATCATGGCATCACGATCATGAGCTGTCGCGAGGAACTCAGCTTCAAGGCCGACCTCCAAAGCGACGCCGCCCCCTTGAACCATCTCATTGCCGAAGTGCTTGAAGCGGCGCCCCATACGCGGTGCTTCCGCGATCCCACGCGCGGTGGTTTGGCGAGCACGCTGAATGAACTCGCCGAGCAGAGTGGTGTCGATATGGTCGTCGACGAAATGAACGTGCCCGTGAAGGACGCGGTGCGTGGCGCGTGCGAAATGCTCGGCTACGATGTCTTCCAGGTTGCCAATGAAGGCAAGATGGTATGCGTTGTGCCGGCGGAAGAATCTGAACTTGCGTTGAAGGCGATGCGCGCAAACAAGTACGGTGCCGATGCGGAGATTATCGGAGAGGTTCTTGAGTGTCCGAGCGACCGTGCGCCGCGCGTGAGCATTAGAACCGGTTTCGGAAGCATGCGAATCCTCGATATGTTGGTTGGCGAACAGCTTCCGCGCATCTGCTAATTTTTAAACTGCGCGCGCTGCGGGCTCGTGGAAAGAGAACCACTGCGGATCGAGTTGTTGAACCAAAGACATTGCAGATTGTGTGAAAGTTGAACCTTCACGAAGAAAAATGAACGCGGTTGTGGATGTAAAAACGCGCCGCAAGGGGGAGGCGGGTTCGTGCCGAAGGGTGCGTGCCCGCCTTCCGCATGCATGGGCGGCGGAGGCTTTCGAATGGTTGGCGGAAGCGCGGTATGTGGTGTGTACGATGGCTCGCTCAGGGTGGCTCTTTCGAAGGGATGGAGCGACGCGCTCGATTGAGCCCATCTTCGTCACATTGGAGCGAATGACCTTCCTTGCGTAATTGCCCCTTCTGATGGCCGAGTGCTCGAGAGCGGGCATTATGTCTGCTGGGTAACGCGTGTAGACCTTTTGAAGAAAGGGTATGGCAGAAGTTTCAAATAGGTGCTAGTATCAAGTGATACCAGGCGTGTAGCAATGGGTGAAGTATGCGCTGCGCACCTGGAGGGCATCAACTTGAGCGGGCCAAGTAACGCAGCACACCAACGTATTCTCGCTTGACCAGGCAATTCAAGGGTTCGTTGCCCGGGGGTTGTTATAAGAGGAGTGCGTTGGCAGTGGAGTGCGCTACTGCTAATAGGCGTTTCGCTTGGGGCGAGGGCAAATCCTCCGCTAAGGTGGCGGTGGCTTTTGTCGTTGTGACCCTGTGCGCTCTTCTCTCCATTGCGGCCCCCAATCTGGCATTCGCCGCAGACTCCGATTCCAATACCTCCACCAGCTCCGACGCTGCGGTAATCGCGCAGGTCGCAAGCGCTGACGAGGCTATCGCCGAGGAAACCAACAACCCCCTTTCCTCCAGCGAAGCCCTCACCGCTTCCGATACGCAAGATGCCGCTTCCGTTGTTGATCTGGAGGGTACCCAGACCCCTGAAGACGATGGGGTCGAATCCGATGATTCCGCTGATGAAGAGCTTAGCGAGCAGGGCGCGGACGCCGATGCTCCCGCAAGCGAAGAGGCTTCGCCTGCAGCGGACGATCCCGCCGGAATAGACGGCGAATCAGATACCGATCAGGTAGACGAGGAATCCCCGCAAGGAGCGGGAACCGAAGCGGACGCACCCGCCCTCGACGATGCCGATAATGATCGGGCAACCACTTCCGCAGAGACCATCGAGGCTCGCTCGGCAGACGCCGGAGCGAGCTCGTTCGTTTCGGGGAACGATGAAGGAGCGACTACTTATATAAGTAATAGTGTAGAGGGCGCCGCCGCCCAGGCTGCAATCCCCGCCGCGGATGCTTCCGCTGCGGACGATGAAAATGCTTCCGCGGCCGCCGCGAGCGAGATGGGCATCGCCCTCGCCGCCTACGCTACCGACGCTCCCGCAACGCTTCTCGATGCGAGCGAAAATGGAACCGAACTTTCCGGCGCCGCTTCCCATGGCGACGGCGCGGACGTTGCGATTGAAAACGGAACCGCTTCCGCGAATGCAACCGCCGTCGAAAATGGAACCGACGCTTTCGGTGAAAACGAAACCGGCAACGCCGCCGCGGCGGGTTCCGAAAATGGAACCGCCGACGCGAATCTCTCCGACGGCGAAAATGAAACCACGGTCGATGGTTCTTCCGACACCGCGGCTGCCAACGAAAACGAAACCAACGCTTCCGTCGAAAATGGAACGAATGAAAACGGAACCACGGATGCATCCGCTGCCGCCGCCGACGCAAACGCAACCGCGAATGCCGGCTCTGAAAATGAAACGGCCAACGCGAACGAAACCGCAACGGGCGTTCAGGAAAACGGAACCAATGGCATTCAGTTCGATCGCGCCGCGGGCATGGGAATTGCATCCGCCGACGGCGCAACCTCTCTGGTTCCGATGGCGACGAGTGGTAGTTTCAGCGGAACCGGAAGCGACGTATATTGGAGCGTTTCCGGAACCACGCTGACGCTCACCGCTTCCGGCACCGGCAATTGGACGATCGTGGAATTCGGAACTTCGCTTCCGTGGAAGAGCTCCTACGGCAAGAGCTCCATCACGCGCGTGGTCATCGACTCCCGCATCGTTCCCACCAATTTCAAGGAATGGTTCCTTGGCTACGATCAGTTGGTGAGCGTCGAAATCGTCACCAACGGCAACGTCTCCTTCGACGTTTCTCGCGTCACGAGCTTCGAGAGCATGTTTAGCGGATGCACCAACCTCACCACGATCACGGGCACGAATGGTTGGGCAACCAATCCGAATGCTACCTATACTAATATGTTCTACAACTGCTCGAGCCTTCGCTCGCTCGACATGACGGGTTGGAGCATCTACGAGACTTCGAATCGCGCGGGCATGTTTAACGGCCTTGCCTCCATCATGCAGCTCGTGGTTCCCACGAGCGTCGTGCTCGATGGCACCGGCTTGACGGTCGCCCCCAGCCGCGGTGCCACCGCGGGCACGTGGACGGGCGGCGGCTTCAGTGGAAGCACCGCCGACTTGGTGACTCTCTACACCACGGCCAACACCGCAACCGGCAATACCACTACCTACAACTTTGCCTACACGTCCTATTTCGCGAGCAACGCCGACCGCAACGTCATTTGGAGCTTCGACACCGCCACGGGCGCGCTCACCATTTCGGTGGTCGACGCCAGCAAGAGCACCGCGGTTACCGAGACTGCCGCCGAGCTTCCCTGGCTTGCCTCCGTTGACTACAAGGCGATCACCACGGTGACGGTCGACGGTAGCGTGGCGAAGATTTCCCCCGCAACGCTGGAGGCCTGGTTTAAGGATTACGTCGACCTCACGTCTTTCGATGGTTCGGGCTTCGACGTTTCCTCCACCGCGAGCTTCGCGAATCTCTTCAGCGGCGCCACGTACCTGGCGGTCGTTAATCTGACGGGTTGGGACATGCCCGCTTCCTCTTCCCGCACCTACATGTTCGCGGGATGCTCGGCGCTTTCGCGTCTTACTCTTACTAATAAGGTGATCCTCGCGAACACCTCGCTTGGCAACACGCTTTCCGGCCATGCGGCCACTGCGGGTTCCTGGGATGTCGAAGGCGGCGTATGGTTCGGCACCACCGACAACATGGTGACGCGCTATCCCGCCGACACTACCTTCGACGCCGAGCTTGGCGCTGAAGCCATTACCTACGTTTGGCATCCGAATCAGATTGCCGGTCGTTTCGCCAACGACAATGCGTGGTGGAAGTACGCGGACAATGCGCTCACCCTTGGCGTCGACGACGCCACTGGAACCGTGACGGTTACCGAGCTTGCCGCCGCGCAGCCGTGGCTGAAGGATGCGAGTGGCGCGACGATCGTTGCCAAGAACAGGATTCGCTACGTCTATACGAGCAATGGCATCGCCCCCACCAATCTCGAGGATTGGTTCTACGGCTACACCAATCTCGTCTCCTTCGATGGCTCTGGCATGGACGTCTCGCAGGTGACTACGTTCGCGGGCATGTTCCGCAGCCTTACGCAATTCACCACGATCAATCTCACCGATTGGGAAATGCTCGATGTCACGCGCGGCAACATGTTCTATGGCTGCAGCGCCCTCGCAACGATGACGCTCACTGATGGCGTCATCCTCGCGGGCACGGGATTCGATGATACGCTGGCGATCCACACGACGGCTGATGGATCCTGGCAAACGTCCGATGGTCAGTGGTTTGGTAGCACCGCGAATCTCGCGGCGCGCTATCCCGCCAGCTCGGCCACCTCGGGCAATGCGACCGGTACGTTCGTGTACATGTGGTCGACGGGACTGAAGTCGGGCCGCTTCATTTCCAATGACAACGCCTGGTGGAAATTTAACGCCGATGATGGCACGCTCACAGTTGGCGTAACCCCCACGGCGGGCAATTCCAGCAAGGTAGTGACCGAGGTGGCCACGCTGCCGGCAAATGGCGATCGCAGCAGGCTTCTTCCGTGGCTCAACGTGCTGTCCTCGGTGACGAGCGTGCAGAAGGTAATCATCCTGGGCGGCCTGCAGCCCACCAATCCCGAGGGCTGGTTCGCGGGCTACTCCAAGATCACGTCCTTCTACAGTGCGGCGTCGATGAATCCCGATGGCACGCTCGTCGATGGCCTTGGCCTTGACGTGAGCGCGGCAACCGCCAACCAGTCGCTCGCCAACTTCTTCAAGAATTGCTCGATTCTTGGTTCCGTGAAGGGCCTGGAGTACTGGGACGTGAAGGACATTACCTCGCTTTCGTCCTTCTTCTACAACTGCCCGCTTCTGCTGCTCGTGCCCGCCGTGGAGGATTGGGATACGGGTAAGGTGACGGACTTCAGCTACATGTTCTACAACACGCCCGACCTTACCGATATCTCGGCGCTGGCGCAGTGGGACGTTACCAGCGCTACCACGTTCGAGAGCATGTTCGACAATGCGCGTTACGTGGTTACGCTCGACCTGCGCGCTTGGCAGATGCCCCTCGACGCGGTGCGCACTAACATGATGCATGAGATGGGCTCGCTGCGCACGCTCATCATTGGCCCGGGCGTGATTCTGGAAGGCGTCGATTTCGAGAACGTGAGTTCCCGTTTCGCGGTTGCTGGCAGCTGGGATCGCACCGACGGGGGAGACAACGACCCGTGGTTCGGCACCACGCAGAATGTCGTTGATCGCTATCCCGAAACGGGCAACACCCACTATGGCACCGTGCATACGTATGTATGGGCCGACGGCAGCCAGCGCGGCCGCTTCCCCAGTAACGACAATGCGTGGTGGACATACGATAGCACCACGAAGCAGCTGCTGATTGGCACCACGTTCCAGACCGCTCCTTACAGCACTACGGTTACCGAGACCGCAACGGCTTCGTTCCTGGATGTCGTTCCCAACGATACCACCGTGCAGCCGTGGCTCGATGTCATCGAAGGTGGCAACGCGCGCTACAACGTGAAGTCCATCGTGGTGAAGGCTGGTTCCGACTTCATCGCCACCAACCTGTACAAGTGGTTCTACCATTACGAGGCCGTGACCTCCATCACCCTCACGGGCATGAAGCTTTCCGGCGTCGAGAATCTGGAGAGCCTGTTCGAGGGTTGCTACGAGCTCACCAGCATCGGCGGCCTGTCGAGTCTGGACGTCTCGTATGCCACGAGCCTTTCCCGCATGTTCGCGGAAGACCGCAAGCTCACCGAGATCACGGGCGTCGGCGCATGGGATACGAGCAACGTGACCGACCTGTCGGGCCTGTGCTACAACGACTACGGCATGCTGCGTTTGGTCGACCTGGGCAATTGGAACACGAGCTCGGTTACCGACTTCTCGAACGCCTTCTACAACAACAGCAGCCTCACCACGCTCGACCTGCACAACTGGGATATGCTCGCGAGCGTTGCCCCGGCCTCGCCCGATGCCGGCGTGACGTACTCGCGCGACCATATGCTGCAGCTTTGCAACGGCTCCTCGCATACCACCGTTGCGCTAACGAGCTTGAAGCTTGGTCCCAATGCCATCCTCGTCGATACCGATTTCGACGACGCGCTTCTTACGCGCCAGCCCACCGATGGTTCGTGGGATGCCAGCGATGGAATTTGGTTTGGCAGTACGAGCAATATCAATAGCCGCTATCCGGCAAGCAAGCTGGGTACCGTGAATGGCGTTGCCGGAGCCGCGCTTCCCGCGGCGATCCTGGAATACACGTGGGCGCCTGGCTTGCTGCGCGGCCGCTTCCTGAACGATAACGCGTGGTGGACATTCACGTGGACGTCGGGCAGGAACGCCGGTACGCTCACCATTGGCGCCGATGGTGGTACCAACAAGCTCATCACCGAGACGGAAGACGTTTCCAATCGCTCGATGCCATGGCTTCCCGTTATCGGCGGGCAGGCGAAGGTGACCAAGGTGGAAACCGACGCTGCGTACATGTTCCAGGCCGTCGACCCCACGAGCTGGTTCGCTGGGTACACGGCGCTCAACAGCTTCAACGGCGAGGGCTTGGATACCTCGAACCTCACGAGCTTGGCAGGCATGTTCCAGAATTGCGCCGCGCTCGTTACCTTCAAGGGTGCCGACAACTGGGACGTCACGAATGTGACCACGCTTGCCGAGATGTTCAGCGGCTGCAACGCCCTTACCACGGTGAGCGGCACGAATAGCTGGGATACCCAGTCGCTGGAAAGCCTGTATCGCACGTTCTATCAGTGCTACGCGCTCGTTACGCTCACCACCGTTTCCGCGTGGGATACCGCGGATGTAACCGACTTCCGCGAGACGTTTGCCGGCGACCGCCGCCTGGCAACGCTTAGTTTGGAAGAGTGGGATATGACCGCCGTGGATGCCGACCGCACCGACATGTTCGCGAACGATTACGCGCTCGCGGTTGTGACGTTCGGACCGATGGTCGTGCTGGATGACACGGGCTTCGGCAATGCGCTGCAGTACAACAACTCCTACACGCGCGAAGCGGCCGATGGCTCTTGGAATGCGGATACTGGCTGGTTCGGCAGCACGAACAATATCGCGTGCCGTTACCCCGCAAGCAAGCTTGGCACCGTGAACGATATTCCCGATGCAACGCTTCCGGCGCAGGCCATCACCTACACATGGGCGCAGGGCCAGCTTTCCGGGCGCTTCGTCAACGACAACACCTGGTGGCGCTACGCGAATTACACGCTCACCATCGGCGCGGACAATGGCCCGAACAAGATCGTGTACGAGACCGCGGCCGAGCTTCCGTGGAGCAGCAGCCTCGCGGGTGACGCGCATGTGGCCATTCCCACGCTGTATAACAGCAATAGGGTTTCGAGTGGCGCGGTGCTGCGCGCGTACTTCAACATCCGCACGATCAGGACGCAGAATGGCGTTGCCCCTCAGACGCTCGAGGGTTGGTTCGCGAATTACCGCATGCTTGGTTACGGCACTGGCAATTCCTCTTCCAATTACGGATACTTCGACGGAACGGGCATGGACGTTTCCGCCACGACGAGCTTCGAGAATCTCTTCAACGGCGACGACTACCTGCATATCGTGGATATCTCCACGTGGCAGATGCCCGAATCGTCGAGCCGCGCCAACATGTTCACCGGATGCACGAACCTGGGCGACCCGACGGTCGGCAGCCTCACCCTAGGACAGGGCGTCGTGCTCGAGGGCAGTGGCATCGACGGGCTTTCCACCCGTACCATCACGCAGGGCCGCTGGCTTCTGATGGACGGCGAAGACGAGCTATGGTTCGACTCTTCGGCCGAGCTCGAGAATCGCTATGGAACCATCGCCACCGTCACCGCGCGCTATGTCGATAACGCGATTACCACGCGCCCAGCCAGCGTCTACACGTATGTGTGGGATAGCTCGAAGCTCGGCGGTCGCTTCTACAGCAATCAGGATGCCTGGTGGACATTCACGCCCACGTCGGGTAGCGTTTCCACGCTTACCACCAAGGGCACGCTTGCCATCGGCGCCGATGTTGCCGGTGCGGAGGTAATCGAAGATGCGACCACGGCGAGCCCCTATGTGCTTCCGTGGATCGAGCCGCTTGGCGGTCTTTCGCGCCTGAATCGCGTGACGTCGGTGGTGACGCAGGGTCGCCTGGCGCCCACCACCATGCATGGCTGGTTCCAGGACATGGTTTCCCTGGTGAGCTTCGATGGCAATGGCCTCAATCCCACCAACACGACGTCGATGGAGAAGCTCTTCTACAATTGCACGAGCCTCACCACGATTACGCATATCGACTTCGACACGAGCAGCGTCGAGAGCTTCGCCTACGCATTTGCGAATGCCTCCTCGCTCGCGAGCATCGACCTTTCGAAGTGGGATGTTTCTGCGGCGCGCGACTTCAGCTACATGTTCTACATGGATGACGCCCATAAGGACACGAACAGCCTGACGTCGATCACGTTGGCATCCACCACGAATTCGTGGAACATGCGCACCAATGCCCAGCGAGGAACGCCCACGCTTACCGGCATGTTCACGGGCCTGCGTTACCTCACCACGCTCGTGCTGCACGACAACGTGGTGCTCATTGGCTCGGGCATCGACAACGACATGTACTACCACAAGCCCAACGCCGGCTCGTGGGGCATTGGCTCTTCCGACAACCTGGTGGGCAATACGCTCAGCCTGGCGAACCGCTATGCCGATAACGACGATGGCCAGTACTGGCGCACCACCTACACCTGGTTCCCCGGCGTGTTCGTGGGCAACTTCGCAAGCAACCCGAACGCCTGGTGGCGCTACGATAACGGCCTGATTACCGTTGGCCTTACCGACAAGACCGGCGAGGCGCACGTGAGCGAATTCGAGGGTACGTACAACGGCGTCGAATCGTCGTTGCCGTGGCGCGCGCTCATCGAGGACCCGAACACGGCAACGGGCGAAGGCGCCACCCCGGTGTATACCTTCAGCTCCTCCGTTTCCGATGGCGTGCTCATTCCCACCAACCTACTTGGCTGGTTTAAGGATTACACCGAGCTCACCACGTTCGTGGGCGATGGCCTCGACTTCAGCGAAGCCGTGACCTTGGAGAACATGTTCTATAACTGTCAGAAGCTCGAGTCGGTTACGGGCATTGGCGTTTCGGGCGCCCCCTCTTCCGCGAACACGAGCTTGGCGGGCATGTTCTACAACAATCTGCTGCTGGCAGAGCTTACCGACCTCACTACGTGGGACACTTCGGGCGTGGGCGATTACACGGCCATGTTCCAGAATGACAGCAACCTGACGAGCCTCGACCTTTCCAGCTGGGATATGTCGAACGTTTCCAGCGACCTTACCAAGGTTGCCAACATGCTCGACGGTTGCACGGGCCTGCGCTTCATGACGCTCGACGATGGCGTCATCCTGATGAATACCGGCTTCAACAATACGCTCACGAGCCTCACCGACACCGACGGCATGTGGGTGAACGAGAACGCGAGCGGCGACGAAGTGTGGTTCGACACCACGACGAATCTCGCCAAGCTGTACGATCCGGCCAACCCCACGCGCGCCGGACCCACGGGCAAGCAGCTCTACTATTGGGATGACACCCGCCTGGGTGGACGCTTCCCCAGCAACCCGAATGCCTGGTGGAAGTACACGAAAGACCCGACCAGCGCTAACTTCGGCCTCCTCGAGCTTGGTGCGGACGGCGGCGCGTCGGGCGATAAATGGGTATACGAGACCGCGGCCGGCGGATACGTGCACAATGGCGAAACCTGGGGCACGCTGCCGTGGCGTTCCGTAATCCTTAAGGCGAATGGCACGTTCGACAATACGGCCATCACCGATGTAACTACCATGGGCCACCTTTCCCCGGTGGATCTGTCCTCATGGTTTATCAATCACACCGCTCTGGAAACGTTCGCGGGCGCCGGCTTCGATACCGATAACGTGACGAGCATGCAGAGCATGTTCGAGGGCTGCTCTTCGCTGAGCAGCGTGACCGGCACTACGAGCTGGAACACTTCGCAGGTGACGAGCCTCGCCTCGATGTTCAAGGGTGCTTCTAGTATCGTGACGCTTCCGAGCTTCTCCAACTTCGACGTATCGCGCGTCACCAATTTCAGCAGCATGTTCGAGGGTGCCTCGAGCCTGCAGTATGCGACGGGCATTTCCGGTTGGACCACTACCGCTGGCACCACCTTCAAGAATATGTTCAAGAACGCGCGCAGCTTGCTCTCGCTCGACTTCAGCAACTGGAATATGCGCGCGAACGAGCGCACCTACGGTGGCGTGCTTGCGAGCGATTACGCCGACGACATGATGTACGGCTGCAGCAGCCTGCAGACCGTCGTCCTTGGCGCGAAATTCGGTAACTCCACGGTGGACAACAGCGTTGCCGCTCCCGATGAGGCGGCCCCCACGCGTAAGCTCGAGTACGATCGTGGCAATTACACGTACGACAGCAATGTGTACGGTAACAAGGAATACGAATTCTATGCTCCGGGCTCCACGTACCTCACGTTTGTGTTCGACAGCGAGATGTACCTTGGCTATCACGGAGGCATTTCGTATTACCATGGCTCGCACTCCGATACGCTCACGCTCTACAATGGCGCCGGTCAGGTGCTCAAGGCCTACAATGATGCGGGCCAGGAGGTCGAGCTTGCGTGGGGCAACATGCGCAATGCGCGCGTTACCTCCTACGATGGTTTCCTGCGCATCGTCATCAATTGGTGCGACTCCAGCTCGGGGTATCGCGCGGGAAATATCAAGGGCATCGCCTACAGCGACAGCCCCATCTACTTCCTGGGTCGTTCCTCCGCTGATGAGCCAACGGGAGCGACGGGCGTGCAGAGTTCGGGGTATTGGACGCGTTCCGATGGCTGGCTGGGTTCCTGGAAGGAGCTCATGCTGAGCTACGACGAATTCGGCGGCGCTAGCATGGCTGGCACCTATACCTGGAGTGCGGGCTCCTTCGGCGGGCGCTTCCCCAGCAACCTGAGCACCTGGTGGACGTATGACACCGGCGAGCTCGGTCTGCACGGCACGGGCGTTGCCGCCGACAGTCGCGTTACCGAAACGGCCAATCCGAGCCTCATCGATGCCGCCGACAGGGTGCCGAACACCGAGGTCTTCCCATTCGAGTTCCTGCGCAATTGGAATTCCCGTAGCTACGGCGCGCAGACCTACATTTCCGGCATCGTTTCCGAGGGCAATATCGCACCCGTGAACATGGAGAGCTGGTTCAACAGCTATGGCCTGCTCACGAGCTTCGACGGCAGTGGCATCGATACCAGTTACGCGACGCGCTTCAAGGGCCTGTTCGCCAACAATGGCGAGAGGAAGAGCGGCAACACGGTAACGCACGCCGGCCTTACCAGCGTGACGGGCATTTCCGGTTGGGATACCAGCGGCGTGGTGACGTTCGAGAGAGCGTTCTTCGGCGACAGCGGCCTGAATACCATTACCTCGCTCGCTGGCTGGGATGTCGAGGCTTCCGAATCGTTTGCGTACATGTTCTACAACGTCGATGGCCTTACCAGCCTGGACGACCTGCAGTCGTGGGTCATCAACACCACGGATAGCGTGGACATGCAGTATATGTTCTACGGCACGCGCTTCACGTCGCTCGACCGTATCGCTGGTTGGAACACCACGAACGTCACGTCGTATAGCTACATGTTCGCCGAGAACACCGCCCTGGCGCATGCCATGGCCATTGGCGCGAGCGGCACGAACTGGGTAATCGACGGCGCCGACCTGAGCTACCTCTTCTACAACTGCACGGCTCTGGAGGACGTGGACTTCAGCGAGTGGAACATGAAGGCCGCTGGCACCGTGTATACCAACATGCTCCTCATCGACCCGGCCAAGCTCTGCTCGCTGGTAACCGTGCGCGCGGGTGACAATACCATCCTGTTTGGCACGGGCCTTACCAACAGCCTGAACGACCGCGACATCGCCGACGGCATGTGGATGCGCGAAGACCGAGCCTGGTTCGACAGCACCACCAAGCTGAGCAAGCTCTATCAGGCCGATTCGACGCGTTATAGCGGTACCTGGGCGTACACGTGGCAGGCCGACCTGCCCGGTGGCCGCCTCATCAAGGAGCGCACCGTGAGCACGGTCGACGGCGCAACGGTGATTACCGAAGTCGACAACGACTACGTGTGGTGGCGCTACCTGCCCAACGAGGATCCTTCCACGGGCGGCACGCTCGCCATCGGTACCGATTACGAGGGCGCAACCCCCGACCTCACGGTCATCAACGCCTATGACGAGCTGCCTTGGCTGCCGCTCGTGAGCAATGGCCTGAAGATCACGGCCATCTCCTTCAATGGTGGCGTGAAGATCATCAACCCGAAGGATTGGTTCAAGGGTTACGCCCACGTCGTGACCTTCGACGGCTCGGGCATCGACTTCGGCGGCGCGGCCCCCACGACGACATACGTCGCGGCCGATGGCACCACCAAGAATGCGGCTGGCACGCTCGAGGGCTTCCTGCAGAATTGCGGCAGCCTCACGACGGTTTCCGGCGTGGCCAACTGGCTCAGGCCGAACATCACCTCGCTCAAGAATCTGTTCGCGAACGATAGCAGCCTTTCCACGATTGACGGCATTCGCTACTGGACGGTTGGCAACATTACCGACATGAGCGGCCTCTTCCAGGGCGTATCGCAGATTTCCAGCCTCTCGTTCCTGCTGAATTGGGACGTGAGCAACGTCGTGACCTTCGACAACATGTTTAACGGCGCCACGAGCCTGGGCAACCTCGATTACATCCGCGGCTGGAACACCGCTTCCGCCACGAGCATGGCGGGCATGTTCCGCGGTGATACGAGCCTGAACAGCGTCGACCTCACCGGTTGGGACGTGAGCGGCGTGACGGACTTCAGCTACATGTTCTACGGCGACAGCGGCATCGGCACGATGGATATCAGCACGTGGGATATGACGGTCAGCACCAACCGCGCGTACATGTTCGCGGGCCTCATCAACCTGACCACGATTACGCTGGGCGAAAACGTCATCATGACGAATGCCGGATTCTCGGGCACCACCTCGAACACCACGGGCATCTCGACGCGCCAGGCTTCCCAAGGTCGTTGGCAGCTGCGCGGTGGCCTGTGGTACGACGGCACCGACCGCCTGGCCGAGCGCTATGCCGCTGGCATTCAGCCCAGCGAGGTTACCACCTACGACTGGCAGGGCGGAAAGCCTGGCGGCCACTTCAGCAGTAACCAGAACGCCTGGTGGACGTACGACCCGACCACCTACACGCTGACCTTCGGCCTTGATGAGGGCACCACGGGCGATGAGAACATGCAGGTAAGCGAAACGCGTACCGCCCAGACCTGGGTGAGCGACGCCACGGGCATGGTGCTGAAGGGCGATACGCTGCTGAATGGCACGGTCACCTACACGCTGCCCTGGCTCGCGGTTGCCACGCCGTCGAACACCAGGTACGTGGTTGCGCGTAACAACATCATTGTGCTCAATCCCGCAAGCTGGTTCAGCGGCTATGGCGAGATTCGAGGATTCACCGGATCGGCCATGGACGCCAGCCGCGCCAGGGACTTCAGCTACATGTTCTACAACTGCTACAACCTGGGAACGCTCACGGGCGTGACGGGCTGGGACATCAGCAGCGCCAAGAGCCTGGCGTACATGTTCTACGACGACAATGCGCTTACCGATCTGTCGGGCCTTTCTGGATGGCAGACCGGCAACGTCACCGACTTCAGCTTCATGTTCTACCATGCGAGCGCCCTGGCCGATGCGACTGCCATCAGCAATTGGGATACTTCGTCCGCCACCAGCATGTCGCACATGTTCTGCTACGACTCGCTGCTGACCACCGTGGACTTCCAGGATTGGGATATGCGCACCAGTGGCGATGGCGTCACGCGCACGTCGCTCGACCTTACCAACTTCTTCTATGGCACGGGCGTGACCTCCATCACGCTGGGCAACCAGTCGTGCCTCGACGGCAGCTACCTCATCAGCCTGCGCCCCGACAGCTATGGACGTTGGTGCCTGCCGGGCAATACCTGGTTCGGCAACACCACGGCGTTGCTTGGGCGCTACCCGAACTCCGGCAACCAGCTAGCCGATCCGCTTACCTACACGTGGGACGGCGAACATCTGGGCGGCCGCTTCGAGAATGAAAACACCTGGTGGGTCTACACCATTTCCAGCCACCTGCTTACCATCGGCAGCGATTCGGGAGATGATAAGGTCATCACCGAAACATCCGACGACCTGCCGTGGGATGACCTGCGCGTGTACAACAGCTCCAACGTGGGCCGCGCGCTCATCACCTCCATCAATACCGATGGCGCGCCCATTCTGGAATCGCCCGCTGGCTGGTTCCAGGGCTATGTCTACCTGACGAGCTTCGATGGCACGTACCTTTCCGTGACGGGCGCCGAGGACCTTTCGGATATGTTCGCCGACAATCCGCGCCTTTCCAGCATCACCAACGTGGCTGGTTGGGATACCAGCAGCGCCACGAACATGTCGGGCATGTTCGCCAACGACTACGCGCTGCAGAACAACAACGCGCTTACCTCCTGGAATACCAGTAACGTGGAAGACTTCAGCAACATGTTCAGCATGGCGCCGAACAACTCGTTCACCACGCAGCTTTCCAGCCTCGACCTTACGGGTTGGGATATGACGAACGCCGCGACGGTTGCTGGCATGCTTTCCGGTTGCAAGTCGCTCACCAGCTTGCTGCTTGACAAGCAGAGCGTGCTCGCCGGCAGCGGTCTGGATGACACGCTGGTCAACCGCACGTCGCGCGATGGTCGCTGGGTGCTTGGCCAGAAGGTGAATGGCGTGTGGAACTATGGCCGCACCGCCATCGACGCCGACCATGACACCGCGAACACCTGGTGGGGCGGAAGCCCGCAGCTTTCCGCCATGTACAAGCTTGGCGGCAACACGCGTGGCGACGCGATGCTGTATACCTGGGATGGCACAACGCTGGGTGGCCGCTTCGAAAGCGACGAGCGCGCCTGGTGGACGTACGTCATTGCCGAAACCACGCTCGACCTGGGCACGCAGGATGACGACCGCATCGCGGTAACCGAAACGTACGACATCCTGCCGTGGATCAATATCGTGCCCCTGTACGCGATTACCACCATCACGAGCCATGGCCAGCTCGTTCTTCCCGCCGATTCCAATCAGTGGTTCGCGAGCACGCCGTTCGAGAACACGGACGTGATTCCCTCGGGCCACGACTTGAGCACCTGGTCGTCGAATGCGTTGAATTACCGCTCGTACAATGCTGCAACGGGCGAGCTCACCATTAGTGGCGGCAGCGGCAATGGCACCGTGTACATGCCGGTGTACCTCACGCCGGGCGATTACGCCATGAGCATCGACTACCGCGTGCCCTACTACAGTGGCAACCAGAATTACATTGCCCTCGAGTTGGACAACGCGCTCGTCCATGCGCCTTCCGGCAGCAGCGGTGGTGGCAATCGCATCGCCTACATCCAGTTCACCCTGGGTGGAACCGCCATCACCAATGCGGCGATCGGCTTCACCATCACGAACGCGCAGACGTACTATCTGATCTTCCAGCTGGACGGCCTGAGCGACTCTGCCAGCATGACGGCAGTCTTCAAGAACATTCAGCTCGTGAAGGATCCGGGTTACATCCTTCTGTCCTCCTTCGATGGCAGTGGCATCGACACGTCTGAAGTGGAGAATGCTTCGAAGATGTTCGCTGGCGACCGCAAGCTATCCACCGTGAAGGGCATCATTGGCTGGAACACCAGCAACTTCTCTGACATGAGCGGCATGTTCCAAGATGACGCCTCGCTTTCCAACATCACGCTCATGCGTAACTGGGATACTTCCAACGTCACTGACATGAGCTACGCGTTCGCTGGCTGCACCTCGCTGGTGGATAACGCGGGCATCGCCGGTTGGGATACCTCCAGCGTGACCGACTTCAACCATATGTTCTACGGTGACACCGCCCTCGAGACGCTCGACCTGAGCAAGTGGAACATGCAGGCAGCTACCGATTTGACCGACATGATTGGCGTGGACGAGGGTGACGAAAACTCGCTGACCACCATCATCGCGAGCCCCCTGACGGTGCTCGTTGGCAGCGGCATGGATGACGACCTGGTTGATCGCAAGCCTCAGGATGGCCGCTGGATGCTGGCGGATGAAAGCTGGTTCGATAGCTCGAGCCGCCTGGCGATGCGCTACCCCGTAACCGCCAACAACACGCACACCGGCGTGCTCACCTACATCTGGGACGACACCACGCTGGGCGGATGCTTCACGCCCGACAGCGGCACTTGGTGGAAGTACGTGAAGGATGACCTCGAGCTCATCATCGGCACCAACAGCGCCAGCGATAACACCGTCGACGTGCTTGCCGCCGACCTTCCCTGGATTCCCGCTCTTGGGTACGTGGCAGTGGATGGCGATGACGAGGCCACCGCGGCAAGCCTGAAGGCCGCCAAGGACCGCATCGAGACCATCAGCTCGCAGGGTGGCATCATCGTGCACAACCCGGCGCATTGGTTCGAGGACTACGACAACCTCACGACCTTCGACGGCAGCGGCATGGACGTGCAGCAGGCCACGAGTATGGCCCACATGTTTGCCGGCAACGAGCAGCTTTCCAGCTTCACGGGCGCCGATAACTGGAACACCTCGAAGGTGCAGAACTTCGGCAGCATGTTCATGGGCAACGTGAGCATGGAAGACGACGACTTGGAATGCATGCTCGACTGGGATACCAGCGAGGCCGTGAACATGGCCAGCATGTTCGAGGGCTGCGAGGGCATCACCTATCTCACTTCGCTGCGCAAGTGGGATACGAGCAGCGTGACTTCCTTCGCGCGCATGTTCTACGGCTGCAGCGAGCTCGTTGACCAGTCTGGCATCCGCAATTGGGATGTGACGGGCGCCGACCTGACCGAGATGTTCGCCGCCTGCGCCAAGCTCACCACCGTCGACTTCAGCAGGTGGACGATGACCGGCACCCTTACGGACATGCTTGCCGAGGATTCGAATCTGTCGCATATCACCACCGGCACCGGCACGGTGCTCGCGGGCACGGGTCTCGACGATACGCTTGCCGGGCGCACGCCCGACAACGGCAGTTGGACGCGCGATACCTCTTCCGGCGGCGCAACGTGGGCCGATAGCTCCTCGAAGCTTGCTGACCTGTATACGCTCTCCAACAACGCGGGCGCCTTCACCTACAACTGGGAGGAAATCATCCGCGGCCGCTTCAACAGCAACGATAACGTCTGGTGGGAATACAACGTGAACACCAAGACGCTCACCATTGGCTACGACGGACCGAACGGTGGCGACTACAACGTCACCGAGCTCGCTGGCGACCTGCCGTGGCGCGCGCTTGCCCCACCCGTGGGCCATGAGGGAGAAGAAGGCTACACCAACGTCATGGAGCATGTCGTGTTCCAGAACACGGTGCGCGTGGACAACCCGGCTAGCTGGTTTGCGGGTCACACGGCGCTCCAGGATGTGGAAGCAACGTACCTGGATGTTTCCGAAGCCACCTCCCTTGCATCCATGTTCCAGGGCTGCACCAACCTCACCACCATTACGGGTACCGAGAACTGGAACCCGGCGAAGGTCACCGACTTCAGCGACATGTTCAACGGCGCGCTGAGGCTCGAGTCCCTCGATCTTACCGGCTGGCACATGAGGGGCGATAACGTCACCGACATGTTCGCCAATGCCGCTTCCCTCTACACTCTCACGCTCGAGAGCGATGCCGTGCTGCAGGGCGCCGGCCTTGAAAGCGTGCCCTCCTTCGCACTGCATGCGGGCGTTTGGAAGGCGAATGGCGCGGTTGTTCCCGCTGCTACTTCCGCTAACGAAGCTGGCGACACCCCGTCGTTCGTGGCGCTTTATCCCGCTTCCGGCGGTAGCGTTTCCGGCGTTGTGACCTATACGTGGTCGCTCGAGAATCGCTTTGACAGCAACCCCTACGCCTGGTGGCGCTATGATGCCGACACCAAGACGCTCTACGTTGGCGTGTACGACAACGATAGCGCGTATGGCAAGGTCGTTACCGAATACGGTGATTACAACGGCCACGCGAGCGACCTGCCGTGGCGCGATTCCATCAATCCCGCTCTCGTGGAGCATGTGGTGCTGCAGGATGGCATTGCCCCCGCCAACCTGTCCGCTTGGTTCTCCGGCTACGACAGCGCGACCTTTGGCGAGACGCTTGCCTACGAGAACCTGAAGTCCTTCAATGGCGCGGGCTATACCGATGACGGCGGCGTCGTCCACACGGGTGCCGACACGAGTGCCACTTCGAGCTTCGCCGATATGTTCCGCGGCGATGCGGCTCTGGAGGTCGTCGACATTCATACGTGGGATATGCTTCCCAATGCCAGCCGTCCGGCAGGGGAGGGCGCGACGCCTAACGCTCCCGTGCTCGACGATATGTTTACGGGCACTGGCCTGACGATGATCACCCTGGGCAAGAGCACGGTGCTCGACGGCACGGGCTTCGCAGCCGACATGAACGATCGCACCACTGCCGACGGCATGTGGATGACCGATCCCGAAAAGGATGGCACGACCACGGTCGAGAACGAGGAGTGGTTTGATACCACGTCGCATCTTGCTGGCCGTTACACGAGCGATGGCAATACCATCGGCGATGAAATCACCTACACATGGGTGCCTGGCAAGGGCGGCCTCTTCGGCACGAGCGGCGACGCGGAAGACGCGTGGTGGGCGTACGAGGAAGCGACGAATACGCTGTGGATCGGCTCCGCCTTGAATGCCAAGAGGGTTGTGAACGTCGACGGCAATGCGGTGCCTTGGATTGGCATCATCGATACCAAGGATGTCCATCATATCGAGACCCGCGGCCAGCTGGCACCGATTACGATGCGCGGATGGTTCGCCAGCAACGAGCTGAGCGAAAGTAACCTCGATTTCAGTACGTGGACGCCGTCGGGTGGCGTGCAGGGCAACAATTACAAGGTGAATGGCAACACCATGAGCATCACGGGCGGTAGCGGCAATGGCCTGGTTACCACCCCGGTGTACCTGCATCCTGGTAGGTATACGCTCACCACCGACTACACGCTTTCCGATTGCACGAGCTGGTATGTCCATCGTGGCCTGTGGCTCACCGTTGCCACGACGCGTGCGGAAACCGCGAGTGGCATTTCCGGCTACGACCTTGGCTACGTGTTCCTGCCCGCTGCTTCCAGCGGCTTGGCAACGTTCTCGTTCACCATTACCTCGGCGGGTACGTACTACCTGTCGCTGCACTGCAACGAGGTAAATGACGGGCATACCGCGTACCTCACGCTCGACAACCTGGTGATTTCGGCTTCGGGCTCCACCTATGAGAATCTCGTCAGCTTCAATGGCTCGAACCTCGATGTCTCCGGTACCACGACGGCATCCGGCATGTTCAAGGGCGACAAGGCTCTCGAGACCGTCGACTTGGGCAATTGGGAGCTTTCCACCAGCGCCAATGTCTCCGGTATGTTCGATGGATGCGATGGCATCAAGACGATAACCCTGAATGAGGGCTCGATTCTGGAAAGCTCCGACCTTCCGGACAAGGATGAGCTTGGCTCCTGGGTGAATGTGACCGAAGGCAGCGCGGACGAGGGTTGGTTCGGCACCAACCAGAATCTGATCGATCGCTATCCGCAGGCGCAGGACGCGAAGGGCAACACCTTCGTTAACCAGACCTACGAGTGGACGACCGAAATCATTGGCGGACGCTTCCCCAGCAACGACAACGCTTGGTGGCGCTACTTCGACGAGGATACGACCTTCAACGGCCAGCCCGTGAAAGCCGGCACGCTCATGTTCGGCATGGATGGCCATGCCAGCCAGACTACGCGCGTGGTAACCGATAGCGGAACCAACATGCCCTGGCGCGACGTGCTTCCCGCGGGCAGCATCCGCTACGTAACTGCCGACGCCACCAACGGAAAGGTCAATCCCGTCGACCTTACGAGCTGGTTCTACAACACCGATGGCTTCTACGACGGTCTGGAAACCTTCGACGGAACCAACTTGGAAGTGACGAGCACCACGACCAGCTTCAACAACCTGTTCCGCAACTGCGACGACTTGACCACCCTGAACTTCACGGGCTGGTTCATGAATGCCTCGGTCCCGCGCGCCAACATGCTCGCCGGTGCCACGGCCCTGAACGACCTTACCATCGACGAGGGCACGCTGCTCGCCGGCGCGGGCCTCGATCCCGTGGCGTTCCGCGACTCCCAGGCGGCACGTTGGCTCATCGAGGATGTTGCGGAGACGGAGACGTCGGACAAGACCTTCACGCCAGGCGATTACTTCACCACGAGCGAGATGGAGGCGCTGTATCCCGACCCCTCGCGCAGCAATTACCGCACGGTGCATTACCACTGGTACGAGGGCACGGTCGTGACCTTCAACAAGAACAGCGCCCAGGCTTCGGGCGAGATGAAGGACGTCTTCCTGCCCTTCGGCTTCGAATACACCATGCCCGTGTACTCGCAGGATGCCGTGGTGAAGGTCTTCGAGTGGACTGGTTACCGCCTGCGCTGGTGGAACACGGCCGCCAATGGCTCGGGCGACGAGTATGAGGCGGGCGCGACCTATACGCCCACGAGCGACATGTTTGGCGAGTACACCACGCTGTACGCGCAGTGGGCTCCCATCCAGCATTCCAAGATCATCTACGACCCGAATAATCCGGCGGCGCATCTGCGCAGCGGCCATGATAGCTACAGCAACTACCTGGGCGACGCGGGCGACGATATCGCCATTCCCGCGCTGAACGACTGGTATTACGCACGTGGTTACGACATCGTGGGTTGGTATACCAATGCCGACGGCACTGGCGACTACTACGAAGCCGGCACGATCTACCGTCTGCGTTGGCTGAACGACGGCCTTACCCCGCCCTGCGTGGAAGGCGAGACGTACGAGTCGGGCGGCAACACCTACACGACTGCCGTCCAGACGCTCTACGCTCACTGGGCGCCGCGCGGTAACTTCGTTCTGAATTTCGACACCGATGGCGGCACGCCCTCCATCGCGGCCAGCACCGGCATCAAGTGGGACCAGGACAACCTGTTCCCCAAGGTAGATGGCGTGGTGGTTGAGCCCACGAAGCCTGGTTACGTTTTCCAGGGCTGGTACTACACGATTGATGGCAGCAACTTCGACGTGAAGCTCGAGGCGGATACCCAGTACATGGCCCTGCGTGCCTACCTGCTGGATATCGAGGATGGCGAAGGCTACGACGACAACGCCGTTGCCGTGAAGGTCATCGCGAAGTGGATTGCCGGCTACGTGGACATCACGTACGTCGCGGGCACCAACGGCGTCGTTTCGCGTAACTACGATGGCGCCACGGCCGACACGTCGGTAATCGAGAGCATTTACGCTCTGAATCCCACTCATAGCGAGGACGGTTTCGGCATCGGCGGCATGGCCATCGCCGACACGGGCTATCACGTTGCCTACTGGATCAACAACGTCAACGACACCATCATCCAGAACCAGGATTACATTGGTGCGAACGACCTGTTCAACATCGCATTCTGGGATGGCACGTACCATGCGGTGACGTTCACGGCCATCTTCGAGCCGAACGCCAACACCATCGCCTACGTGGGCAACACGACACCTGCCGACTTGGTGCAGGCACAGGGCGCCATCGCCAACGGCACGGCTACTCGCGGCGTGTACTACCAGATTGAGAGCGGCGGTACCACCACGGGCATCTATCGCCCCGGATACAGCTTCCTGTATTGGACGCTAAATGCCGATGGCTCGGGTCGCAGGTTCTACTCCGGCGACCTGGTGAACGACTTCTCCGCCGCCAACGGCCTGCCCATCACGCTCTTCGCCAACTGGCAGGAACTGGAAACCAAGGTGAGCTTCGGCGTGCAGACTGGCGGCTCGTTCACGCATGACGAGGTGAACGCCACTTCGTGGGGCACCTACATTGCGCGCGTCACGGGCGAAGCCCCCACGGTCACGGCGGTTGCCGTTAATGGCTATCATTTCGTGGCCTGGCTCGATGCATCCTCGGGTGCGCAGGTGAGCGCGAGTGCCGAATTCACGCCCACGCGTACCGGCAACTTCTGGCCTGCCACCATGAGCTTCATTGCCACGTTCGCCCCCAACACCTATACGGTGAGCTTCGACATGGGCGAGGGAAGCGGCTCCATCGACGATATCTCCGCCACGTACGGCACGGCGTTCCGCCTGCCCATGGCCACCAATGCCTCGCGCACGGGCTACACGTTCGGCGGCTGGACCACCGGCCCGAACGGCACGGGCACGCTGTACGAGGATGGCGCGCTGGTGGAGGATAACCTGGCCTACGCCCAGGATGCCGTTGCCATGCTGTACGCCAAGTGGGTTCCCACCACGTACCAGGTAGCCTTCCGCTCCGGCGCTTCGGGTGCTACGGGCACGATGGCCAACCAGACGCATACTTACGATCAGGCGAAGAACCTTTCCGATAACGCCTTCTCGTATGCGGGCCACACCTTCGCCGGCTGGGCTACCGAGCCCGGTGGTGCTGCGGTATACACCGACGCGTTCGACGGTACCGCCGACGGCAAGATCACGGTCATGAACCTTTCCAGCGATGGCACCACGGTGACGCTCTACGCGACCTGGGTTCCCACGTCGTACACCGTCACGTTTGCCGCGGGCGACCATGGCTCCATCAGCGGGTACGCCGGTCCGTACAGCGTCGCGTATGGCGAAGTGATTTCCGGTTCGCTCGTACCTGGCACCTCGCCAGCCGGCGGCTACAAGTTCTCGCATTGGTCGTACGTGATGACCGCTGATGGCGCAACCGTCAAAGTCGACATTACGCAGGATCCCACGCGCGTGCACGTGTGGGGCAACACGGTGTTCACGGCCGTCTGGCTGCCCACGAGCTCGTATCTCGTGCGTTACTCGCCTGGCGACCATGGCTCGTTCGGCGAAGTGGAAAACGTGACGTACTGGACCAACGTGGCCGACGGCGCGAGCATGAGCAACTACCAGTTCCCCACGGGCAATACCGGCACCGAAACGTACATCGACACCATCGAGACGAATCCTCGTAACTTCGGCAACCCTGCTGCGGAATCCGGCTGGAAGTTCCTCGGCTGGAAGTGGACCGTGGGTTCCGTGACGTACGCCACGTTCGCCAATGCGAATGGCTGGATCGTATCCGAGCTGCCCACCACGGTTACCGCTGACCTGAACTTCTCGGCGCAGTGGGAGCAGAGCCAGCAGGTGCTCACCTTCGACGCCAATGGCGGCACCGCACTCACCTCGAACCTTTCGGCGCGCACCGCCACCACGGGCGATACGGTCGTGCTTCCCGATGCCACCGACGTTGCGCGCGCTGGCTACACGCTCGCCGGTTGGGGCCTTTCCGCAACGGGTGCAGCGGGATACGCTCCCGGCGCCAGCGTGACGATGTTCACGGGCAACACCACCCTGTATGCCATCTGGGAAGCCAATACGTACACGCTCGTGTACGACACGCAGGGCGGCAGCGTCATCGCGAGCCGCACGGGCGTTGGCTGGACGCAGGCCGACCTGCTGAACGGCATCGCCGATCCCACCAAGCCCGGCTACACCTTCGTGGGCTGGTACATCGGCACCGACGATGATTCCTCGCCCGTGAGCTCGAACACGCAGTTCTCGGTTGTGGCCAGCGGTAGCGCCAATGGCTCCATCGGCACCATCTACGCATGGTGGCGCGAGGAAGTGGGCAAGATCACCTACACCGCCGTTACGCGCAATGCCACCACGGGTCAGATGACCATCACCACGGGCGGCTATGTCAACCGTACGTCGGAGACGATTGCGGCCGTGTCCGATAACGAGGCAACCGGTTCCGCTGCCTACGCACGTACTGGCTACAGCTTCCTGTACTGGATGGATGCTGCGGGCAATATCGTGGAAACGTCCTCGTCGTTCAAGCCCACCAAGGATCCCTACGATGCAGCCAACGGCGTGTACTCGGTATGGGGCAGCCCCACCGCCTATTACGCGGTGTTCACGGCTCATGGCTTCACGGTGAGCTTCAACGTCAATGGCGGCACGGGTGCGCTCGATGACATCGCATTCGTCTACGACGTCGAGCAGCCGCTTCCCACCGCTGCTGCGGGTGGCATCACGCGCGCTGGCTACACGTTCGGCGGCTGGACCACCGGCGCCGATGGCTCTGGTACCCTGTACACCGACGGGCAGTCCGTGAAGAACCTCACGGGCGCGTCGGGTGGCAAGGTCACGCTGTACGCGTATTGGGAGGTCGCGGCTTACACGCTTACCATCGATGGCAACGGCGGTTCGTACAACACCTCTTCCGCTTACTCCGCGAACCTCAAGCCCAATGGCACGCTCCAGTTCCCGCTGAACGCGTTCGCTACCATGCACCTGCCCGCTGCAAACGCATTCCTGCGCACCGGCTACGTGCTCGATGGCTGGTCGGAGCTTGCCGAGGGTGCGGTCACGTACGTCCCGGGTGCAACCTACACGATGCCCACGGGCAACGCGACGCTCTATGCGCATTGGAAGCCCATCACCTACACGGTGAGCTTCAGCCCGAACTGCGACGACTCGACGGGCTCCATGGCGAGCGTCACCTATACCTACAACGTCGAGCAGGCGCTTCCCGCCAACGGATTCACGCGTAGCGGTTACCACTTCGCAGGTTGGAAGACGGCTACGGGCACCGTGGTCTACGGCGACCGCGCCTCGCTTTCCAACCTCACGACCCAGGCTGGCGCCGACGTGCTGCTGTATGCGCAGTGGACCCCGGTTGGCTATGCGGTGTCGTTCGGCACGAGCGACATGGGCAAGGGCACGGTGTCCGCTGACACCCTCACGGTGCTCTACGGTTCCACGCCTTCCACGGCAGCCGTTACGGTGAATGCTGGCAGCGGCTACGCGCTCGACGTGTGGACCTACGTGATGACGCGCGATGGCGTGCAGGTGGCCACGGGCCATACGCCCAACCCGGCGCAGATCGTCATCCTGGGCGATACCGTCTTCACCGCCCAGTGGACGCAGGTGCTTTCCGTGACGTTCCTTCCGGGCGAGCACGGCGATTGGGCGTATCGCGATGAAGGCACCTATTACGAGAGCAAGACGTCTGGCATGGAAGTCACGTTCTCGGGCCCGGTTGAGGGCGGCGCGCCGCGTTCGGCCGTGGATGCCGACGGCGTGCGTTGGGTCTTCGTCGAGTGGATCGACGGTGACGGCAACGTCATGACGGGCCTTACCTACGCGTTTGGCGAGTCCAGCGTGGTCTACACCGCGCATTGGAAGCGCGACATCGAGGTTACCTACTCCTTCCTGGATGCCGACGACGTCGAGCGTGGCGGTTGGGCCGTGCCTGGCACGCCCAGCACCGATACGCAGGAGTACAACACTGCTTCCAGCAACAATTACACGCTGCGTGGAGCTTCCGACGTCGTGCGCGCTGGCTATCGCTTCGATGGCTGGGCGCTCGAGAAGGACGGCACCGTGAGCTTCGCCCCCGGCGAGGTAATCGAGCTGTTCGCCGCGAACACCACGCTGTACGCGCGCTGGACCCAGCTGCGCTACACCGTGATCTACGATACGGGCGAGGGCACGTACGTTCCCACACGTTACGACGTCACGTGGGATAGCAGCGACGTCGTTCCCGTGGATGACCCCGAGCATGTGGGCTACTACTTCATCGGCTGGTACTACTCCAACGAGTTCGACCAAAGCGACCTCTCGAAGTACCGTGCGCATGAGGGCGACACGTTCGCCATGCTGGCCGAGGCCTTGGGATATGCGGATGACGAAATCACGACCCTCATTCTGTACGCGTGGTTCACGCCCGAAGAGGCCGTGCTGCATTACGCGGTTAAGGAAGGCAGTGGCACCATCGAGCCCGATTCCGAAAAGGTCAATGCTGGCGACGGCAAGCCGCTTGGCGCCACCGCGAGCGCGCGTGCTGGCTACAGGTTCGCCGGCTGGCGCGACGCTTCCGGCGCGTTGGTGAGCCGCTATGCGGTATTCGCTCCCACCAAGGGCGCGGATGACGTCTGGTTCACGGGTACCACCTGGTACGCATACTTCGAGCCCATCAACTACACCATCGTCTTCAACGGCAATGGCGCCGATAGCGTGTCGGCGGGCATCCAGCCGCTTGATGCCACCTATAACGAGCCCATCGCCCTGACGCCGGTGACCGGCGGCTTCGAGCGCGAGGGTTACACCTTCAACGGCTGGAACACGTCCTCCACGGGCACGGGCACGAATTACGCCGACGCCGAGACGGTCATCAACCTGGCCAACGTTGACGGCACCGTCGTCGTGCTCTACGCGATGTGGAACGAAATCGGTCATACCGTCACGTACGACCCGAACAATACGGTTCGCGGTAGCGTGAACCAGCCGCCTTCAGGCGTGCTGTACAAGACCGGCGCCACGGTGACCACGGCGAGCTCGAGCGACACCACCAACCTCTGGCGCTATGGCTACGCGTTCGACGGTTGGGCGCTTTCGCCCAACGGCGCGAAGGTCTACGGTTTCGGCGATACCTTCACGATGCCCAACTATGACGTGGTTCTCTACGCGCACTGGACGCCCTACACCTACAAGGTGGAATTCCACGGCAACGTGTGGGATGCCTACTACGATACCTCCAGCGGCCTGCCCCAGAGCATCACCGTGGCCTATGGCGAGCAGGTGAACATCGCCAATCGCTTCAAGCGCGAGGGCAACCACTGGGTTGGCTGGATCATCGAGGGCGCTTCCGATAGCACGCTCACCAGCACCACGTCCCAGGGTTACATGGACAACCTGAATTACCACGACGGCGCGACCGTGCACTTCTATGCGGTTTGGGAAGCCGAGCGCGTGACGGTGACGTTCGCCAGCAGCGATATGACGAAGGGCACCATCGGCGGCAGCGATAGCCAGACCGTCTGGTATGGCGATAGGGCCGACTACGACAGCGTGGTCATCACGCCTGCGAACGATTACTTCCTCGCTGGCTGGACCGTCTACTACGAGAGCCAGGGCGGCACCGCCCAGCGCGACCTCACAATCGAGGAGGCCAAGGCCTGGACGGTCATCGGCCCCACGGTGTTCCTGGCGAAATGGGCTGCTGGCTACACGGTGAGCTACCTCAACGGCGAATATGGCACCTTCACCGAGGGCGACGAGGGCACGAGCTACTTTGGCCACGTGCAGCCCGGCGATGCGGTGCCCACGTTCGGTGGTTACCCCGCATCCAGCAATCCCGCCAAGACGTTCGGCGGCTGGGAGCTCGCCGACGCGGACGGCAATGGCACGGGAACCATCTACAAGCAGGTCGACCTTTCGCAGGTGCCCGGCCTGAAGGTCGATTCCCCGCTCGTATTCATCGCGCGCTGGGTCGACCTCGACTTCACCATCACGTTCGACGCGAACGAGCCCGTGGGCGCCGACGCCCATACGGGCAGCATGCCCGCTCAGGGCTTCGCCTACGGCTACGGCATGCAGCTCGCGCCGAATGCGTTCGCCGTGAATGGCTACACCTTCGCTGGCTGGAACACGCGTGCCGACGGCATGGGTGCCGACTACGCGGATATGCAGGCCATCACCCTTGCGAGCCCCACCGCTTCCTTCACGCTCTACGCGAAGTGGGTAGCCAACAGCTACACGCTGATCGTGGATGGCGGCGACGAGACGGGCGGCGCGCTTTCCGAGGGCACGGGCTTCACGCATGATACGCGTACCAGTGGATCGGTGGTGCAGGACATCTACACCGCTACCGTTACGTACGGTCAGCCCGTTTCGCAGGTCATCGGCGTTACCGAGAATGCTGGCTGGCGCCTGAAGGGCTGGAAGTGGACGAGCGTCAAGGATGACGGAACCGTTCTTTCGGGCACCATCACCTGGAACGGCACTGATGCCGATTACGGCCTGGCACAGCTCATTCCGTACGGCGCCTCTACTGCCACCGCGCTGTGGGAGCAGCTGGTGAACGTCGTGTACCGTCCCGGTGACCATGGCGATTTCGCCGAGCAGGTCATCTCCGGCCAGCGCGTGGGCTCTCCCGTTCCCGCGTTCTCGGGTGCGACCATCAACGTCGACGGCGTCGACCTGCCCAAGGGCACGGGCACCGAGCAGTGGCTGTTCGTGGGCTGGCGCGCGGGCGATGGCACCGTGTATAGCGCAAGCGACCTTTCCACGCTCAGCATTCCCGCGGGCGGCCTGGTGCTTACGGCCATGTGGACGGCTTGGTACCACACCATCACGTTCGACGGCAACAGTGGCACGATCGACGGCAGCGTGACCAACCCGCTCACGCGCCGCACTGGCTCGACCGTGGTGCTGCCCGCGTCTTCCGACGTGACACGCGCCGGTTACGTGCTCGATGGCTGGGCGCTTACCGCCGATGGTAGCGTTGCCTATGCGGCGGGCGCATCCATCGCGATGCCCACCACCAACATCACGCTGTTCGCGCATTGGGCGCAGGACGCCGTGCAGATCAATTACGAAGTGCGCACGATTGGCAGCTGGTCGTACGGCAAGCTGGAAGGCCCCGAAGGCGCCACGGGTCTTACCTGGACCGATGGCACCGTTACCGACCCGCGTAACTACTACGTGCCGTCGTTCAGCGATACCTACACCGTGCATCAGGGCGCAAGCCAGTGGGTGAGCTCCATCTACGGCGAAGTCCTGGTGTGGGACGACGTGAACAAGGTGTACGTCCAGACGGGCGTTGGCTATCCCTACACCATCACGGCCACGCCGTTTACGGGTTACACGTTCCTCTACTGGGTCGACGCGAACGGCAACATCGTCTCCAGGGATGCCGCCTGGCGCGTGTCGCCTAGCAGCGAAGACGCTCGCTACCATACGGCCACGTACTACGCGGTATTCGCGGAGGACGGCAAGGTGACGTTCACCTACGCGGTAGAGAATTCCCAGACCGCTTGGGTCAACCGCTCCACCGAAAGCGTGAACCCGCTTTCCGGTACGCCCGCGGGCAGCGAGGGCCATATCTCCCAGGGCTACACCATTCTGGGCTGGTATGACGAAACGGGCGCGCTCGTTTCCACCGAGCTCTCCTTCGTGCCCACGCGCAACGCGACCACTGGTCTGTTCGAGGCACATACGTACACGCTGAAGACTCAGCCCGCCACCAACACGGGTTACGTCATCAGGCATCTCTTCCAGGATTCCGACGGCTCGTTCGCCCAGGTTTCCGGCTATGGCGACATGAACGCCACGGGCACGACCGGCTGGACCGTAACCGTGGTTGCCGACGGCACGAACTACGTGGTCGCGAATTCCGCTGACTCTACGGTATGGACGCCTTCTGGCCAGAGCACCGTGCTCTACAGCCGTTCCGGCTGGACGTATTCGCCCACGCTTTCCGCCTCCAGCGCCACCGGCGTCATTGCGGCGGATGGCACGCTCGTGCTCACCCTGTATTACGTGAGCAACGACAACCTGGTTACCATCGTGTACCAGGCTGGCACGGGCGGAACGGTTACCCCCGGTTCCGAGACGCTCACCTCGGTGAACGATGACAATGCCCAGGGCGCCACGGCAACGGCGCTTCCCGGCTACTACTTCGTGGGCTGGCAGAACGCCGCCGGCGTGACGGTTGGCTCCACCGAAGCATGGGCTCCCACCTTCAGTGGCCTGGGCATTACGGAATGGCAGCAGGTGCAGGCGTTCACCGCCATCTTTGCCGAGCTTGGCGACGTGACGATTTCGTACACGGCTGGCACCGGCGGCACCGTGAACAAGTCGAGCGAGACCGTTGCCCCGGCGTCGGGCACGCCCACTGGTGCGCTGGCGACCGCGGCCGATGGCTACGAATTCCTCTACTGGATTGATGCGGCCACCAAGCAGATCGTGCTCTACGCCGATGGCAGCCGCGCCCCCGAACATATCACGCCGCAGAAGAACCCGGTTACCGGCGTCTTCGAGCCCATTACCTACCAGGCCGTATTCGGAGCGCTTTCCGATGTGGCCTACACGGTCGAGCATTACAAGGTTGACGGCGAGGGCAACGTGAGCGTGTACGCCACCGAGCATTTGACGGGCACCACCGGACGCCCCGTTACCGCGACGCCCATCGACACGAACACGACGCCTGGTTGGGAAGGCTACGCGTATTACGCCAATTACAAGGGCGAAGGCATTGGCGAGGTGGCCGAAGGCACCGTGGCTGGCGACGGCTCCACCGTGCTGCGCCTGTTCTACGTGGCCGGCGATACGGCCTACACCGTGCTGCGCTACCAGCTGAATGGCGACGGCACCATAACCGTCCTCGACCCGCTGGAGCTTACGGCTACCACCGATAGCCAGGTCACCGCGCCTACCAACGACATCCCCGTCGGCTATGTGGCGGTTGCCAACGGCGGCACCATCACGGGCAAGCTCGCGGGCGTTACCACCACCTACACCGCCGACCTCACGGGCACGGTTACCGGCTTCGTGCTGGCGGCTGATGGCACCACGATCGCGCACGGCTCTAAGCTCGTGCTGGTGCAGCTGTTCACCGCCGAGGAAGTAACCTACACCATCAAGTACTGGAAGATTCCGGGTCAGTATCACGATGTTGCCAATCCGCTGGCGTACGCCGAGCTGGTGCAGACCGACACGCCCACCGCTCTTACGGGTGCGAAGGTTACGGTGACGCCCATCACCATCGCTGGCTACACCTACGTGCCTCCCGAGACCAAGGAAGCCTATCCCAGCGTCATCGCGGGCACGGTTGCCGGCGACGGCAGCCTGGTGCTGAACCTGTACTACGAAGCCAATACCGGCCGCAAGCTGGTGCTGGTCGTGAACCCGGCCAATGCTTCGGGCGCCGAGTGGGCAAGCGGTTACGCGCACCTGGCTTCCACGAGCTACCGCAGCGACACCAAGACGTACCTGCCCACCGCCGTGAACGTCAACTACGCTGGCTACACGTTCCTGGGCTGGGATACCAATGAGGCCGCCACCAACGCGGTGTACAACCCGGGCGTCGAGTACACGGTTGGCACCGCCGCCGAAACGAAGCTGTACGCGGTATGGCGCGCCAACACCAATACGCCGTACAACGTCGTGCGCTTCCAGGTGAATGGCGATGGCTCCATCACGCAGCTCGATACGCTCTCGTATTGGGGCACCACCGGCACGAGCGTCACGCCCACGCCGGTCGTTCCCACGGGCTTCGAGCTGAACAGCAGCAAGGAAATCACCTTCAACGGCGTCACGTACCGCACGATCGAGACCGGCACCATCGCCGGTGACGGCTCCCTCGAGTTGGTGCATGTGTTCACGGCCAGGGAAGTGGCCTACAAGATTTACGTGTACACGCTCGATGGCGATGGCACGCTTTCGGTGTACGACTCCGTGAACACCACCGCGGCTACCGGCACGCAGATCGTTGCCGATGCCGCTGCGGGCGCCGTGGCTCCCACGGGGTACGTCTACTACAACCTCACCACCAATCTGCCGGCCGGGTACGAGTACCTGGGCCACCTGGTTGCGGTAACGAGCCAGAGTGGCAGGTCGTTTACCTCCGTCGCGCGCGGCACGGTTACCGGCGACGGCAATCTGGTACTGGAAATCTACCTGCACGCAATTGTCTACGAACTCACCTATGCGCCTGGCAGCGGCACCTGGACGGGTGCTGGCGACAGCTCGCCCGAGACGCAGTATGGCTACACGGTAACCCCGCTCCCCGTGGCCAACGACGTAACGCGTTCCGGCTATACGCTGGTTGGCTGGACGACGAGCGCGCAGGTTGACGTGAGCTACGTGAGCTCGCGCACTGGCGGCAACGTGAACGCCACCGTGACCACGAACACGGCTGTGGGCGACGAGGCCATCGCGCTTTACGCACTGCTTTCCGGCGACGCTGCCACGTATGGCTTCTACGCGGTGGGCGGCCAGTTCACGATGCCCCATGCCGACACCACGCTCTACGCGGTGTGGATGCCCAACCTGGTGAATTACACCATTTACCGTTACGCGCTCAACGCCGACAAGACGGCCGCTTCCAGCACGCTCACGCAGGAAACGCGTACCGCGCGCGTCGATACCTGGACGAGCGCCATGGCTACCGACACCACCTGGAGCGGCTACCATTACTATGAGAACAACACCACCGACCCGTTCACGCTGAACGTCACGCAGATTCAGGTGAATGCGGCCGGCACGGGCTCCGACGCCCTGAAGCTCTACTTCACGCAGGACGCCGATACGGCCTATACCGTCATGTACTGGAAGATCACCGGCAACGGCACGCGCGAGGCGCTGAACGTCGTCTACGATTCCACGACCGGAACCTGGGGCAACGCGCTCGTGCGCACGGGCTACGCCGACACGACGGTGAACGTTTCCGAAGATGGCACGAACACCGCGACGTACTACTATGACAACCAGGTGGTTCCCGACGATTCCTCCACGTACAACACGCTGGGCTACAAGTTCAGCAAGAGCTACAACGACGGCACGTACGCCACGCGTTACGAGGGAATCGTTAATGCAGCCGGCACGCTGGTGCTGAACCTCTATTACGAGGCCATGTCGCGTTCGCTCGTGTACGATTTGGGCACCGACGGCCAGTGGACCGACGGCGACAAGACGCCCACGCCCGGCCCGAACTCCGAAGCCGTGATCACGCTCGCTGGCAGCGACGACGTGTACCGCTACGGCTACGCGTTCGTTGGCTGGTCGCGCACCTCGGGCGCCACGTCGGCCGATGACGACCTGCTCGCCACGGGCACGCTTTCCTTCACGATGCCCACCGCCGCAGTCACCACGCTCTATGCGGTGTGGGCGCCGGCCGATTCCACGTACGTCGTGGAATACTGGAAGCTGCGCGGCGACGGCACGCTCGAGCATGTGACCTCCGAAGATGCGGTGGCCACCGGTACCACTGGCACCGTGGCCAACGTGAAGTCGCCCATCGACTACACGGCGCACGTCATCGCGGGTTACGAGTACGCTTCGAGCATCTCCTACAACGGCGAGACGCTGTACTCCTACGGCGAGACGGGCAACACCGACGACGGCACCATCACCGGCCATGCCGCCAACGCCACTGCGGGCGTGCTGCATGTGAAGCTGTACTACACGGCTGCGAGCACCGCCTACACGGTGGAGCGCTGGGTGGTTTCGGGCGATGGCACGCTGCTTCCCGTGAAGGCCGACGGCACGGTCGATTACAGTTGGAACGGCACCGACGACGTGAGCTCCTACTGGATCTCGCATTCCAGCTACACCGATGCCAATGCTAACGCGCAGGCTAACAACGATTCCGCGGCTCTTGGCTGGGATGCTGCCACGCATACCTATTACACGGCCGACGACGTGGCCATCACCGGTTTCGAGTTCGCGCCTCACGGCACGTACGTCGAGAAGGGCGACGCGGCCGAGACCAAGTACTACACCGTGGCCATCGGCACCATTTCGGCCGTGGGCGACCCGCTCGTGCTGAAGCTGTACTACAGGGCCATCAGCATGCGCCTCACGTTCGACAAGGGCACGGGCGAAGCGTACTCCTGGTATCCGAACGAAGATCCTTCCGCCGACCATATGGCTGGCGACGCCGTGACGCTGCCCACCGCCGGTCAAACCCGCCGCACGGGCTACACGCTGCGCGGCTGGGTGCAGCTGCCCACCGCGGCCAACGCCGACGACTACACGATTGACATCACCTACGGTGGACAGACGCGCACCTTCAAGGCATCCGACATCACCTCGCTCGCTGGCAACTGGGCCATCGAGTTCCTGAAGCTCGTCCAGAGCGATGCGAGTGGCCAGTACCTGGTGTTTACCTACGCTGGCGCTACCGTGAACCTGCCGTACTACACGGCGGCATCGGTGATCAGCATGCCTACCGTTCCCACCACGATGTACGCTGCGTGGGAGCCGAACCAGAACACCGCCTACGTCGTCGAGTTCTACAAGCATAGGGGCGACGGCGCGATGGTGAAGGCCGACACGCAGACGTTCTACGGCTACACCGACACCACGGCGACGTTCGACCCGGCCAACGCCTCGGGCAAGTACGCTGGCTACCACCAGTACACCACCTCGCCCGACGAAGAGGGCTACAAGCTCGATGCCGACGGCTACGTGCTCGATACCACGGGTGCGCGCATCACCGATGGCACCAACCCCTACCAGCAGATTCTGGAGGGCAACATCTCCGCCACCACCACGTTGGCCCTGAAGCTCTTCTACGAGGCCGACCTGGTGCACTACGTGGTGCGTTGGTACAAGTGGACCGGCGCCGAAACGCTCGTGCGCGAGTACGAGGAAGTGCGCAGCGGCAAGGTCGATGGCCAGGTGAGCGTGCTCGATTCCGATAAGTACCTCACCAAGGACACCACGAAGGGCTATGACTTCACGTCCTACGCGTGGAGCTCGACGTTCACGTACACCGACGAGGCGGGCGTGACTTCGAAGAACATCCTTTCCGACACCGTGGGCACCACGCCTCTGGGCTCGGTTTCCGTGAGCGGCACCGACGTCGATTACTACACCGAGCTGGCCCTGTACTACGTGTCCCAGGAAATCACGCTCACGCTGGAAATCGGCGCGGGCAGCTGGTACAACCCGTCGTACGCTTCGCAGAACGTGCGCGCCGACTACCCGAACTACCCGCTTCCCGGCTCCGACGTGGTCGACCGCAGCGGCTATCAGTTCATGGGCTGGACAGCGGTGTCCGACTACACGTTCGCGAACGACGCAGCTCATTACGCAGGCGAAACGTACACGGTGAACACTGCGGAAGGCAGCGTCTCCCGCGCGATCTACGAGGCCCTGAACGCGGCTGGCGCCATTATCACCGGCACCTTCAACCTGGGCACGGAAGACACGACGCTCTACGCCGTGTGGTATGCGCTCGACAGCACCACCTACACCGTGCGTCACGTGCGCATCGATGGCAATGGCAACGAGAAGACGGTTATCGTCGACACCTTCACGGGCATCACCGACGACACCGCCGTTGCGGAAGTCTACACGTCCACTTCGGGCACCACCGCCGCTAACTATCCGTCCTTCGTGGGCTGGACGTACGACGACGTAGTTACCGTTGGTAGCGTTACCAAGACCAGCGGCAACAACCAGACGGGCACGTGGGCTCCTGGCACCGGCAAAATCGTGGCCAGCAACCCGAAGCTGATCATCACGCTCTACTATGCGCCGAACGGCTACACGTTCACGCTGGATGCGGGCACAGAATGGTCTACGCTTCCCGCAACCTGGACCGATGGTACCGTGGGCAACAAGGTCGACACCGACCACGCCACCGAATACAAGACCACGCTTCCCGGCGCCAACGCGGTCGATCGCCCCGGCTACACGCTGGTTGGCTGGACCACCGATGCTGGCGCGAAGGACCCCGAGCGCTCCGGCCAGGCGGCGATTACCTACGCCGACAGCCTGGGCGACCTGCTGCTCGCCCCGGGTTCCGAATACGTGTTCCCGGCTAACGCGCTCGATGCCATCACGCTCTACGCGGTGTACAAGCCCATTACCACCGCCTACACGGTGGAGCATTACAAGGTAGTGAAGGATGCTGCGGGCAACATCGTCATCACGAAGGTGAACACCGACAATCTCAGCGGCATCACCGACACCACCGCCACGGCAACGCCGCATAACGTGAACAGCGAATCCGCTTGGGCGGGCTACACGCTGGTGGGCGACGGCTCCTCCATCTACGGCTTCACGGATGCCGACCTCGCTGGCTATATCGTCACGGTTGGCGGCGTCGTCGATGGCACGCCCACCGCAACGGCCTACACCACGCATCTCACGGGCAACATCAGCGAGGCCAACCCGCTCGTGCTGAAGCTCTTCTACGTGGCTAACGACACGACGGCATTCGTCGTCGAGCGCTGGTACCTCGATCCCACGGGTCAGTACACCACCAAGATCGCCACCGATGTGGTTGGCACGGCCACCACCGATACCACGATCACGCTCAGCGCCGAGGGCGACATCACCACCGGCGCCCATACGGGCTACTCGATTACGGGTGGCTATGCGGTCATCGCCGGCTACAAGATGAAGAACGACCTGACGGTTGGCACGTACAGCACGGCCTACGCCACCGCCGCCACCATCACGGTGAAGATCGCCGGCAACGGCACGTCCAAGTTCGTGCTCCTCTACACGCCGGACGTGGCGACGTTCAAGGTGGAGTACTGGAAGTACACGGGCGACCAGAGGATCGAGGCCCTCGATGCGTTCACGGTGAACGGGTCGAAGACCAATACGATCACGGTTTCCGGCGCGGACATCCTCACGAGCTACACGGCCATTGTGAACAGGGGCCAGAGCGAGGTTGCTGGCGACGGCACCGGTTCCGTGTACCGTCACCTGAACTACGCGGCAGGCGAGAGCTGGGCTCCTTCGGGCAACTACACCATCGACTACAGCGCCTTCACCGGCTACACCTTCAACGCGAGCTTCAACAAGACCGGCTCGAACGGCATCGCGAAGGCGACCGTGTTCACGGGCGTCATCGCCGCCGATGGCAGTCTGACGCTGATTCTGGTGTACGAGGCCGACAACCTCACGCTCGACTTCGACCTGGGCACGTACGGCAGCAAGTCGACGGCTTCCACGTACTCGATGCCCTCCACCGTGAAGGCCGAGAGCACCGTGACGCTTCCCGTGGCCTCTGACGTCACGCGCGATGGCTACACGCTGGCCGGCTGGACGACCGAATCGAGCTTCACGTTCGCGAGCGGCACCTACAGCGGCGAGACCGTTACCGTGGCCGACGCCAAGGGCTATCGCGCCAACGCGCTGAAGGACGCCCTGGCCGCCGCTGGCCTGCTGTACACCACGACGTTCCCGATGGGCGTGGAGAACGACACGCTCTATGCCGTGTGGATCACCACCAACGACACCGATTACTCCGTGGCCGTGTATCGCATCAAGGGCGACGGCACCATGGAATACACGGGCACGAAGGTCTACCATGACGGCGTTGCCGACGAGTCGGTTTCCCCGGCCCAGAGCCCCGTGGGCACCTACGATGGCTCGCTTACCGGCGCGAACCTCGAAGCTGACACCTACAAGGTGCTCGGTTACACCTGGGTGGCGCCTGGCACCAACGTTGGCAACTACGGCACGGGCATGCCCTTCGAAACCGATGGCACCGCAATCGTGGCGGCCGACGGCAGCACCGTCCTCAACTTCATCTTCACCGCGACGGAAGTCACGTACTACGTAGCGCGTTACCGCGTTGACGGTGATGGCAGGACCTACCTGGTCGATGCCAACGGCGTTGATGTGATTCACAACGGAAGCACCGTCACGAAGGACGATGTTGACGCCGACCTCGATACCTACAAGGGCTACCTGATTTCCTACACGGGCTACGCCGATGCCGCGGTTAACGTGGTCGCGGGCGTGTCCTGGGTGTACGACACCAGCGCGACGCCTTACACCTACAAGAGCGACGACAACCAGGACAACGTCGACGTTCAGGGCGGCACGCCGAACGCGACGTACAATCCCACCTACGAGGGCACCACGGTCACGGGCTCCATCGAGCGCGACGGCTCGGCAGTGTTCAGCATGTTCTACCTGCCCAGCACCTTCACCGTGAAGATCATGCCCAATAGCGGCACCTGGGCTACCTCGGGCGCCTATGCGGGCGATGGCAAGCTCACCTTCGCCGACGATGTGTGGCAGGGACGCCTGTCTTCCGGCACGTCGCTCGTGATGCCCACCAAGACGCAGCTCACGCGTGCGGGCTACGAGCTCGACGGCTTCACCACCGAAATCGGCGGCGACGTCGTGGTGGCTGCCGGCGGCACGTACTCCACGCCCATCGGCGCCATCACCCTCTACGCGCATTGGAAGGCGCTGCCCAGCTACTACAAGGTCAATCATGTGAAGATCCACGGCGACGGCACCACCGAGGTCGTGTGGAGCTATCGCACCACGGGCGATACCGGCACCACCGCGCAGGAGGCTGCGAAGCCCGCCAATGACACGACTCTGGCGGCTAGGGACCAGGAGAGCGGCACGAAGGTCTTCAACTGGAACGGCTACGACTTCCTGGCCGATACCGCCTCGTTTACCTACAAGGACAACAACGGCGTGCTGCACACGGTTACCACGATCCAGAACGCGGAAATCACCGCCGATGGCTCGCTCGTGCTGAACCTGTACTACACGCCGCGTTCCGACACGACGTACTTCGTCGAGCGTTGGCTGCTGAATGGCGATGGCACGCTTTCGCCGCTCGATGCCAACGGCAACGTGATGCGCGATGCGAATGGCGCTCTCATCGTGACCACGCCCGAGGCGGTGGCTGCCGATCCTACGCTGTGGGAGACCTACCGCAAGCAGCACACCGGCCGCACCGACGCCATGGCGTATGCCGATGGCGTGGTTCCCGAAGGCGCGAGCCAGGGTGCCGTTCCCTCTACCGAGGAGCTTGGCTACAACCTGGTGAACGACGCGATCGCCATCGAGGGCTATACATACCTGGGCCACGACCAGAGCTACACCATCGAGGGCAAGACCGTTACCACCACCTCGCGTGGCAATGTGAACGGCGACGGCACGCTGCTTCTGCGCCTGTACTACCGCGCCAATACGCTCGTGCTCACCTACGAGTCTGGCTCGCTTTCTCCCAACGGCACGTTCACGCAGAACCATGCCGCCGACGACACCTTCGCGCTGCCCACGGCGGGCCAGGTCACGCGCACGGGCTACGAGCTGGTTGGCTGGACCACGTATCAGAGCGTCACCGTGAATGGCGAGACGATTGACGTGAATGAGGCTACCGGCAAGAACGCCTTCGACATCATCACGTACCTGAATGGCCAGAACGCGCTCATCACGGGCACGTACAACAAGGTCTTCTTCCTGGATGGCGCGACGTACCTGATGCCCACCACCGCGCGCACGCTCTACGCCGTGTGGAGCCCCATCCTGATTGACTACACCATCGTGGTGAAGAAGGTAACGGGCGAGGGCGACGTCGTGGAAGTTTCCTCGAACGTCTACCAGACCTGGGCTGACACGATTGTCCATGCCGACAGCGCCCCCGTAAGCGGAGCGGATGAATATGGCTATCTGAACAGCACGGGCGTCACGAGCCGCGACGGCGCTGCGGATGCGACCCCGTCTATCGCGAACGCCATTACCGGCTACACCTATCTGGCCCATGGCCTGAATGCCTACGGCGTGACTGGCTGGAACGTCACCATCAATGGCGGCGACGTTACCACGTACGCATGGGATTACGTCGGCTTCACCACCGGCGGCGTCACGTTCACGCTGTACTACCTGGCTAACGAGGTGCAGATCACGCTGAACACCGGCGCGGGTGCGTGGGATACCTCCACCGCCGCGGGTGCCAGCTGGAACGGCACCAACCCGAAGACCTTCCGCGTCGAGCAGGAAATTCAGCTGCCCGCCTACGATGCCGTTACGCGTGCTGGCTACACGCTGGTGGGCTGGGCGCGCAGCAGCGACGGCGCTTCGGCCACGGGCCGCAACTCGCAGACCGTTGCAAGCACGCTCGCGGGCGTCACGGGTGACGCGTTCTACGCGGGCGGCGCCCACTGGACGCTGGTCGCCACGTGGAACGGTAGCGCGTACGTGTATGCGACCGACATCGCCTACCTGGTGCCTTCCGCAAACCAGACGCTCTACGCCGTGTGGCGCGCCAACGACGACACTACCTACTACGTCGACCATGTGCGCATCGACGGCACGGGCGCCGTGAAGGGGACCATCACCGATACCCTCACCGGCATTACCGACGAGGTCTACCCGTTGACCCCGTACACGAGCGCGTCTGGCGTGAACTCCGCCAACTACCCGGCCTTCGTGGGCTACACCTTCAACGCGAACTTCAGGGATGCGCTTGGCGTGCAGCGCACGAGCACGCTCACGCCCACCGCCACCATCACGGGCGATGGAACGATGCGCTACACGTTGTACTATCGAGCCGACGACCTGACGCTCGAGCTCGATGCGGGTGCGGGTGCTTGGGGTGCCGTCGACTACAGCTCGACGACGCATCAGACCGAGTCGACCTTCAACCTGCCCACCAATTCCGACGTCACGCGCGCTGGCTACACGCTGGTGGGCTGGAGCACCGATCCTTCGGGTAAGGCCGCGACGGCCGATAGCTCCCAGAGCATTGCCGACGCCCTGGCGCTGATCACGGGCAACACCCCGCAGAACGGCGGAGCGAACTACACGCGCGTGGCCACCACGCCCGACGGCATCACCTACACGTTCTACACGCCGGGCTACACCATGCCCACCACGAGCCAGAAGCTCTACGCGGTATGGCGCGCCAACAACAACAGCCTGAACTTCGTCGCAGGCACCTACGCGTCGCCCGAGGGCGATCAGGGCACCTCGGCGCTGCATTCTACCGATTCGCAGTTCGCGCTGCCCACGGGCGATAACTTCACGCGCCCGGGCTACACGCTGGTTGGCTGGACGACGTATCCGACCTACAACGGCTCCTCGGTTAACGAGAGCACGGGCGTCGAATCGCAGAACATGGCCGACGCCATCGACGACGTGACGGGTGGCACGGCTGCTGGTGGCGCGTACTTCACGCTGGCCAACGGCACGGCGCTCTACCAGATGCCCACGAACCGCAGCGTCACGCTCTACGCCGTGTGGCGTGCCAACAGCGATACCGAATACTACGTCTATCGCTACAAGGTAACCGGCGATGGCGTGCTCGTTCCCATCGACGAGAATGGCAACGAGGTCAGCGAGGAGTCGGGCCTGAACAGGATCGTTCATGTGGGCGTGACCGACGAGCATGCCGACGCCGAGGGCAACGACGATGTGCCCAATGCTCACGTGACGCACGACAACACCAACGTCGCCGGCTACACGTATCTGCCGCATGGCACGAGCGTTACCGACGCCGAGGGCGAACCGTATACCACCAGTTCTTCCGGCAGCATCTCGGGCGAGCTTGGAAACCCGCTGGAGCTGTTCCTGTACTACTCCGCTAACGAGAACACGCTGCGCCTCGAGCTGGGCGGCACCACCGACGCTCCCGCAAGCTGGAAGTCTGGCAGCGAGGGCAAGGCCGTAACCCCGCATACCACGCAGAGCACCACGGTGCTTCCCACCAATGATGACGTGCTGCGTCCCGGCTATACGCTGGTGGGCTGGGCTACCGACGCCGCTGGTTCCACCGCCGAGGGCCTGAACTCCCAGGAAACGGCCAACAGGCTTGCTTCCGCAACGGGCAACGATTTCGCTCATGGCGGCGCCAACTGGACGCTCGTGGCTACGTGGGATCCCGTGAGCAAGTCGTACGTCTTCCGTGATGCTGATGCCATCGAGTACCTGATGCCCACCAACGCCGAGCGCGTGCTCTACGCCGTGTGGCGTGCCAACGATGATACTCCGTACACCGTGAACCGCTACTACGTGGACGGCAATGGCGTGGTGCATCCCATCGAAACGCTGACGCATACCGGCGTGACGGGCGAAGTCGCTATTGCCGACGTTGCCGCGCTCGATCCGACTAAGCCGTGGTATACGCAGGACAATGACAGCATCACCGGTTACGAGTACCTGACCAATGGCACGACGCGCACCATTTCCCATGTCGACGATTCGGTTGCCGCGGCGGCCAGCACCACCGTCACCACCGTCTCGCGCCTGAAGATCAAGCTGGCGGCCGACGGCAGCATCCTCACGGTGCTCGACCTGTACTACGCGCCCGTCACCAAGACGATTACGTTCGACGCGGGTAGCGGCACCTGGGCGGCTGGCGGCAACAAGAGCGGCGAATACGGCACCGACGAGGAATTCCTCACGCCCGATGCCGGCGACCTCAGCCGTACCGGCTACGAATTCATCGGCTGGTCCGCCGAGCCCACGGTAACGCCTGCCGGCGGCAGCCCCATCGCCGTGCACACGAGCACGGGCGATAACTCGCGCACCGCCGCCGACCTGGCTGTTGACCTGGTATACACCGATGCTAAGGCGGCCGAATTCGGCGTGGCCTACACCGCGAAGGGTGGCGCGTACCTCGTTCCCACCACGAACCAGAACATCACGCTGTACGCGGTGTGGAAGGCAATCGTCAATACCATTACCTACGAGGGTGGTTCCGGTACGTGGGCTGACGGCTTCGACACCAGCGTCGACTACGCAACCGACGAAGTGTACAACCTGCCCACCGGCTCCAACATCACGCGCGAAGGCTACACGCTCGTGGGCTGGACCACCGAACCCACGGTTACGCCTGCTGGCGGAACTGCCATTTCGGTGAACACCAGCACGGGCGAGGATTCCCGTACCGCCGCAACGCTGGCTCAGGCGCTGAATTCCGATAGCACGCTCGCCCCGAACTTCGGCGCACGTGGCGTTGCCTTCACCGCCCAGGGTGCTGCCTTCACGGTTCCCACCAACGAAAACGTCACGCTGTACGCGGTGTGGCGCGCCAACGACGTCACCTACACCGTTGAATATTGGATCATTCTGGAAGACGGCACCGCCGTTCAGATGAAGCTCGGCCCCGACGGCAAGACGCCTGTGGTCGACCGCGATGCCAATGGCCTGGTGGTGCGCACGCATAGCGGCACGTATGCCACTGACAATCGCGTCACGTATACGCAGGGCGTGCCGCACGAGACGGCGCTGGCCGACTTCACAGGCACCGATTCGCTGCCTTACACCAACAACGACATCAAGAACGTCGCCGGTTACCAGTACATCGCCCACGGCCAGAGCTACCTGGGCTTCACCACGGTGGCCCAGGGCGAGATTCTGGCCGACGGCAGCCTGCACCTGGTGCTCTACTACAAGCCCGCCATGCAGCCCGACGGATCCTTCACCAATGAGCTCGAGCTCGTGGGTGGCAGCGATTCCAGCTGGGCTGGCAGCAAGACCTACCATTACTCGAGCGATTCCTCGCACGTGCTGCCCAACGGTACGGGCGCCGATGCCATCACGCGCGATGGCTACACGCTCGTTGGCTGGACCACGCAACCGACCGTTAACGTGTCTGGCGCCAGCGTATCGGTGACGGAATCCACCGGTTGGGCAAGCCGCAACGCCGCCGCCGTGGCCGCTGCCCTCGCGGGTCGCGCTTCCGATACGGGCGCTGTGTTCACCGCGGCTGATGGCACGTACGTGATGCCCACCAACGCCAAGGTCACGCTCTACGCCGTGTGGCGCGCCAACACCGATACCCCGTACTACGTCGAGCGCTGGATCATCACCGGCGATGGCGTTGCCATTCCGCTGAAGGCCGACGGAACCATCGACCGCGACGCTTCCAATAACGTCGTTTCGCATGACGCCGCATGGGCGGTTACCCAGCGCGTTGCCTACACCGGCACCACCGACGAGGAAGCCTGGGCCGACGCGCTTGACTCCACGGTCACGTACCGCCATGCCGACAACATCGCGGTCGAGGGTTACGCGTACGTCACGCGCGGCAATAGCTACCTGGGCTACACCACGGTCGCGCGCCACAATCTCGACGGTGACGGCAACATGGTGCTCGTGCTCTACTACAAGCCCGTCGACGTTGCCATTACGCTCGTTCCCGGCAGCGGCACTTGGAATGCGGGAGATACCTGGTCGGGTACGTACAAGACCGACGAGACCTTCGCGCTTCCCGGCAATGGCGATATGACGCGCACCGGCTACACGCTGGTTGGCTGGACGACCATTCCCACGCAGGGTGGCGTGAACGTTGGCACGAGCGAGGGCATCCCGTCGCGCACCGCTGCCGATGCGGCTGCCGCGCTTACGGGTAACGCCACCACAACGGGCGCCGAATTCACCGCCGCAAACGGCACGTACACGGTGCCCAGCGCGACCCCCGTTACGCTCTACGCGGTCTGGAAGGCCAATGACGATACCCCGTACTACGTCGAGCGCTGGGTTATCACCGGCGACGGCGTGGCCGTTGCCCTGAACCAGGACGGCACGATTCCGTATGGCACCGACGGCAACCCCGTCACGCATGCGCCTGGCTCCGATTGGGTGGTCGCCAACCGCGTTGCCTACGCGGGCATCACGCATGAAGAGGCGTGGGCCGACGAGCTCGATGCGGCCACCACGTACCGCCATGCCGATAACATCACCATCGCCGGCTACACTTTCATCGCCGCTGGCACGGCTTACACCGCTCCCGATGGCACGGTGTACGAGTCGATTACGCGCATGGATATCGCTCCCGACGGAACCCTGGTGCTGAAGCTGTACTACGCGGCAGGCGACCTCACCACCTACGTCGTGAAGCATTGGCGCATTACCGGCGACGGCACCCTGAAGGAGGTCATCACCGATGCGATGATCCAGGGCGTCGACGCCACCGTTGGCCCGTCCGACACGCGCCATTACGCCACGATTCTCTCTGATGACGAGAGCGAGGCACGTGCGGGCTACGCCTATAACGAAGACTTCATCGGCTACGTGTTCGTGACTTCCGCCACTGACGCGGCTGGCAACACGTACACGAGCGTTACCGACGGCGACATCTACCACGATGGCAGCCTGGTGCTGAATCTGTACTACATCGCCAGGGACACCATCGAGCTCATCCTCGATCCGGGTGCTGGCACGTGGGTCGACCATTCCGCCAACGCCGATGGCGTCGAGCAGTCCGACGGCACGAAGAAGAGCCAGCATTCCAGCGAGTCCTCCTTCCGCCTGCCCGGCACGGCCGACGTGCACCGCGATGGCTATGACTTCATCGGCTGGTCGAACGTGCCCGACGGCTCGAGGACGATTGGAAACATCTCCGTTACCACGGCCGACGGTCTCGATGACGCTGCGGACAACTTCCATGGCGCGGGCATCGACACCAAGACGGGCATGGGCGGCTTCTCGACGGGTACCTGGCTGATCGTCTTCGCTGACAGCACCGCCGAGGGTGGCTACACGTACACCAACCCGACGCTGTACTTCATCACGCCCGACGGCATGTTCCTGATGCCCACCACCTCCACGACGCTCTACGCGATCTGGGCGGCACGTCACGACGTCGACTACGAGGTAAGCCATTACCTGGTCGACGTGAATGGCGTCGCGCATGAGGTGCTGGCCGACCAGGAGCATCCGAACCCGACTGCGGGCGCGGTTACCGACGAAGAGGTTTCCAGCACGGCGAAGCCCGATGGATACTATCCTGGCTACACCTACGTGCCCGGATACGCCAAGCTGCTGGTGGACGAAGAGGGCAACCCGATTCCAGATGAGCACGGCAACCCGCAGTACACGTTCGTGACCGATGCTGATGGCAACAACGTGGGCACGGGCCTGGATACCGCGAGCCTGGCGGGAGACGGCAGCACGCACCTGCGCTTCTTCTACGTGGCGAACACCGACACCAAGTACTACGTCGAGCGCTGGGTCATCGATGGCGATGGCAACCTGGTGCCCGTGGCCGCCGACGGCACGATTCCGCACGATGAGAACGGCGCAATCATCATCAACGACGAGGCGTGGGCAGAAACGCAGCGCATCGAGCATGAGGGCACCACCGACGACGAGGCGTGGGCCGACGAAGACGTCGAGGGCTACACGTACCGCAATGCCGACAACATCGCCATCCCCGGCTATGAGTACGTGCCTCATGGCGAGGTGGTTACCGACGCCGAGGGCAACGAGTACGTCACCGTGGCGCGCGCGATTATCGCCGGCGACGGCACGATGGTGCTTCGCCTGTACTACAAGGCCATCAGCAACGTGTTCACGCTCGACCCGAACAACGGCATCTGGACCGACCCCGAAGCCGAGCCGGCTGAGGAAGAGGAGATTCCCGAGGACGAGACGGTCGAGGAGAAGGCGGCACGCGAAGAGGGCGCGGCTATTGCCAAGGCTGGCGGCACGGTGCCCATCGATAGCGATTACCGCAAGCCCATCGTCACCGACCGCGACACCGACAGCGTGATTGAGCTGCCTACGGCCGACGACATCTCGCGCAATGGCTACACGCTCGCTGGCTGGGAAGACGAGGACGGCAGGGTTTGGGATCCCGGCTACCTCTACACGATTCCCGCCGAGGGCGGCACGCTCACGGCCGTGTGGGTGCCCAATACGTACCACATCACCTTCGACCCCAACGACGATGTTGCCGAGGGCAAGATGGACGACATCGAGTACGTCTACGGCGATGAGGGCTTCGAGCTTCCCGAGGAAGGCTTCACGCGTCGCAACGGCACGTTCCTGGGCTGGGCGCTCCATGAAGGCGCGACCGTTCCCGACTTCACGCCCGAGCAGCTTATGGAGGCGCTGCTCGAGTTCCAGAAGTCCGGCAAGCTGCCTTCCGATGCGTCCATCGACGACCCGAACACGGCGATGTTCCTGCTTGCGGCCATGGCTGGCGTCGACGGCGAGATCACGCTCTACGGCGTGTGGGACATTGAGACGCATACCGCATCCCTGGGTGGCAACGCTGGCGTCATCGGCCACGATGAGGACGGCAACCCGATTTACCAGGGCACCTACGACGGCGGCAACGTCACGCTCCACACGCGCGACATCGAGCCTGGCTTCACGATTTCGCGCGACGACGTGACCATCGACGTGCACGATGGCTGGTACCTGAAGGGTTGGTACGTGACGCGCGATGGCGTGACAACGTACTACGAGGACCCCGATGCCATCTTCAACATCCCGATGGATGCCGATACCATCTTCGAGCCCGTCTTCGGCAACTACGCCGCCGAGGCTGGCTATGCAGGATACGGAAACGGCGCCGGCGATGTGCTTCCGCGCACCGGCGATGCCGATTTCGCTTGGCTTGTCATTCTCGTGATTGGCGCGTTCGTGCTGATGTGCATCGCGCGCCGCAGAATCGCCCGAAGGGACGGGTGATCATTGCGACCGGTCGCGTTCGTGTCACCCATAGCGAACGAGGACCATATATTCAGTGGCGTCCGTCTCCCTTAACGGCCCCGGTGACGGACGCCACGCCCTTCCTTGTTGGGGAAGGGAGCACCTGAAGCCGTGGCGCCAGGTGCCTTGCCCGCATTATAAGGCCCCCAAGCCGCGGGTCGAGGCGCTTGGCGTCACGGCTTCCCTGCGTCAGGGCAAAAAAAGAAGCCCTTTCGGGCTTCCTCGCATTGGCCATATGGCTATGCTGCCAGCGCTAGTCTTCCGAAATCTCGGTGATGGCGCCCATGGGGCATTCTTCCAGGCATTCGCCGCAAGCGATGCAAGATTCCTCGTTGGCAACCTCTACAGCGCCGCCGTTTACCTCCAGAACGCCCTGGGGGCAAGCGTCTACGCAAATGCCGCAACCGATGCAATCATCCGTGCTAATAAGGGGACGTGCCATGATGGCCTCCTTCTAATCATAGGTCCCTAACCCATGCCTGCTTTCTCCATGCGCCCAAAATATCATGACTCTGCCTCATTGCAAGGCAATTTTGAAAAAAAGCCCTATGTGGCTTCGATTAATGGGGAAAAGGAACCGATTCGAATACATAGGGACATGCTGGGAAAACGCGCCTTCGAGTGGGGGAGCGTTCGCGCATTCGCGCTCTGTGGCGGAAAGGTTACGGAATGGTGGCGGCTCAACCCGCTATCAACCCACGTGCGTGTTCCCAAATCCACTTCGCCCAGGTCAGAGGGCATATAAAGATTTCTTACCGCTCGATTTTAGGAAATTTGACAGAGGGGCACTTAGATTTTATAGTGCCGATATGCAAAGAAAGCTTGCCAGCGTGCGCTTCGGCATCTTGCAAACTCGGGCCGGGCAGCGCAGCATGTAGGAAAGGAACAGCATTATGGCAAAGATCATCGGCATCGACTTGGGTACCACCAATTCGGCCATGGCCGTCATGGAGGGCTCCGAGCCCGAAATCCTGGTCAACGCCGAAGGCGATCGCACCACGCCTTCCGTGGTCGGCTTCCGCAAGGACGGCGAGCGCGTGGTTGGCAAGGCCGCCAAGAACCAGGCCGTAACCAACCCCGAGAACACCGTTTCCAGCGTGAAGCGCTTCATCGGCCGTAGCTTCAGCGAAACCGGCGAAGAGCAGAAGACCGTTTCCTACACCGTGAAGAACGGCAAGGATGGCCGCGCCGTCGTCGACATCGACAACAAGGACTACATGGCCGAGGAAATCTCCGCCATGGTTCTGCAGAAGCTGAAGAGCGACGCCGAAAAGCAGGTGGGCAGCCCCATCACGCAGGCCGTCATCACCGTTCCCGCGTACTTCAACGACGCTCAGCGCCAGGCCACCAAGGATGCTGGCAAGATCGCCGGTCTGGAAGTCATGCGCATCATCAACGAGCCCACGGCCGCTGCCCTGGCCTACGGCCTCGATAAGACGAACAAGGACGAAAAGGTCCTGGTATTCGACCTCGGCGGCGGCACGTTCGACGTGTCCGTGCTCGAGCTGGGCGACGGCGTGTTCGAGGTGTGCTCCACCGCTGGCGACAACCACCTGGGCGGCGACGACTGGGACCAGCGCATCATCGACTGGATGGCCGATAAGTTCCAGCAGGAAAACGGCATCGACCTCCGTGGCGACAAGATGGCCCTGCAGCGTCTGAAGGAAGCTGCCGAGAAGGCCAAGATCGAGCTTTCCAGCACCACGCAGACCAACATCAACCTGCCCTTCATCACGGCCGACGCAACCGGCCCGAAGCACCTCGACTACACGCTGACGCGCGCCGAGTTCGAGCGCATCACGCATGACCTGCTCGAGCGTTGCAAGCAGCCCGTCCAGCGCGCCCTCACCGACGCCGGCCTTTCCACTGGCGACGTGAACGAGGTTCTGCTGGTTGGCGGTTCTTCCCGCATGCCCGCCGTGCAGGAACTGGTGAAGACGATCACGGGCAAGCAGCCCAACATGAGCGTTAACCCCGACGAGGTAGTCGCCATGGGCGCTGCCGTTCAGGGCGGCGTTCTGGCTGGCGATGTCGAAGGCATCCTGCTGCTCGACGTCACGCCTCTGTCCCTGGGCGTCGAAACCATGGGTGGCGTCATGACCAAGATGATCGACCGCAACACCACCATCCCCACGCGCAAGACGGAAATCTACTCCACCGCCGCCGACAACCAGACGAGCGTTGAGATTCACGTCCTGCAGGGCGAGCGCGAAATGGCCGCCGACAACAAGACGCTCGGCAAGTTCCAGCTCTCCGGCATTCCCGCTGCCCGTCGCGGCATCCCGCAGATCGAGGTCACGTTCGACATCGACGCTAACGGCATCGTGAACGTTTCCGCAAAGGACCTGGGCACCGGCAAGCAGCAGCAGATCACCATCTCCGGCAGCACCGCGCTGTCCGACGACGAAGTCGATCGCATGGTGAAGGACGCCGAGAGCCATGCCGAGGAAGACGCCAAGCGCAAGGCCGAGGTAGAGGCTCGCAACAACTGCGACTCCCTGGTGAACGCCACCGAGCAGACGCTGCGCGACCTGGGCGACAAGGTTCCTGCCGACACCAAGAAGGCTGCGGAAGACGCCGTTGCCGAGGCCAAGACCGCCCTGGAAGGCACCGATGTGGAAGCCGTGAAGGCTGCAGCCGAGAAGCTGAAGCAGGCTGGCTACAAGCTCTCCGAGGTTGTGTACAGCCAGCAGCAGGCCGGTGCCGACGCCGCCGCGGGCGCTCAGGCAGCCGATGCCAGCAACGATGGCCCCATCGAGGCCGACTACGAGGTCGTCGACGACAACAAGAACGAAGGTAAGTAAACATGGAAGAAGCCAAGGACATGAATAGCGAGGTTACTCCCGAAGAGGAAACCTCAGCCTCTCAGCCCGAAGCTGCTTCCGTCCCGTCCGATTCCGAGGCTGCCGAAGCGGCCTCGGCGGACGCCCCCAACGAGGGTGCAGAGCCTTCCGCGGAGGATGCCCTGGCCGCAGCAAAAGCCGAGGCGGCCGACTGGCAGGATAAGTTCATGCGCCTGCACGCGGAATGGGATACCTACCGCCGCCGCATGAACGCGCAGCGCGAGGAAGAGAAGAAGCGTGCCTGCGAAGGCATCGTAAGCGGCCTCATCCCCGTGCTCGACGACTTCGAGCGCAGCATCGACTACGCCGTGAACAACGGCGAAGCGGGCCTGCTCGACGGCGTGCAGAAGGTGCACGCCAAGTTCGCCGACGTGCTCGCGAAGGCCGGCGTCGAGGTAATCGACCCGGTAGGCCAGGCGTTCAACGCCCTCGAGGCCCAGGCCGTGGCAACCGTCCCCAACGCCGACGTGCCCGACGAGACCGTGCAAGAGGTCTATCAGAAGGGCTACAAGATGGGCGTCAAGGTGATTAGGCCGGCCATGGTGACGGTGAGTACCGGCGGGCCTGCGCGCGAGAAGGAGTAATCCTCTCGTCCGCGGGGGTTGGTCCCGGGCCCTTCCGGGACGCCCCGCTCCGCTGCTCGCGGCGGAGCCGCTCGTGCGCTGCGCTGCTTCATGCTTTTACTTGCGCTTGGCTGAGCCAAGCGCGGGGGTTGGTGTTCAGAGGGTCCCGGAAGGGGCCGGGACCAACCCCCGCTACGAGCAGGGTCGCCCGGTTTCTCCCACGGCATCCTTGCCGGATGTGGGGGAACCCGGGGTCCGATCGGGAATCGGTGGACGGGCGCGGACGCTTCGCTGCGCGCCCTGATGTGATTGGGTTCCGCTCGCCGGGTCGGTGGCTCGTGGGACGGGCGGAAACGCTTCGCTGTCCGCCCTGCTGCGAGTGGATGCCGCTTGTGCGTTATCCACGGGCGAATGCGCATCGCTGTTCGCCCTGCTGCAACGGGGTACCGCTTGCGGAGGGGCTACTCACGGGCGCTCGCTTCGCTGCGCGCCCTGCTGCGAGTGGGCACCGCTCGCCGGGTCGGTGGCTCGTGGGACGGGCGCGGACGCTTCGCTGCGCGCCCTGATGTGATTGGGTTCCGCTCGCCGGGTCGGTGGCTCGTGGGACGGGCG
>NZ_JAZZJS010000092.1:0-6599 GCF_056180635.1 Denitrobacterium sp.
CTTGATCAAGGGCTTCGTTAAGGAGCTTGCGGAGCTGCCTGCATGGCTGAAGGAGCATGGCATCGAGCCCCAGATCACCGACGTGAAGCCGGGCGGCGGTGCGGGTGCCATGTATACGGCCCTGCCCACTTCGGCAGGCATGGGGCAGATGCTTTCCGTGGGCGGCACGGGCGCAAGCCTGTTCAAGGCGCTGAAGGAAGTTGCAGAATCCACTGCTGGCGTGCGCGTGAAGTACGAACTTGCGGGTTCCAAGCTCGTGTTCGATCCGGAAACCAAGGAAGTCTTTGGCGTCATCGCCATCGACGCCGCTGGCAATGCGGTGCGCATTCGCGCTAATCGCGCAGTGGTGCTTACGTGCGGTGGCTTCGAGAACAACCACAAGATGCTGACGACGTATTATCCCCCGATGATGCCCATCTATCCTTGCGGTACTCCTTACAACACGGGCGACGGCATCCGCATGGTGCAGGAAGTCGGCGCCGAGCTGCGCGGTTTCTCTTCGGCTGAATGGGGTCTGCATTGCTGCAAGCCCGCTTCGGACGAAGTAGGCGTGGGTTGCTGCATGGCCTGGAGCGACGTCAACGCGTGGTCGCATTCGGTAATCGTCAACAAGCAGGGCAAGCGCTTCGTGAACGAGGGCGCGCCTACGGTATCCGCCTTCCCCACGGTGCTGCGTCCGCTGCATGACAAGACGCAGCTGCCCGAATTGGCCTTCAGCATGGAGACGGTCGACTACGTCAACCTACCCATGTTCGTGGTAATGGATTCGGCAAAGATCAACAATGGCCCCGTATTCACGGCAGCGGGCAAGACATCGGGCAATCATTGGGCCAACGTGCATAAGTGGTATAGCTGGAGCGACGACAATCAGGCCGAGATTCAGAAGGGATGGCTCGTGAAGGGCGACACCATCGAGGAGCTCGCCCAGAAGCTCGGCATCGACCCTGCGGGCTTGGTTGAAACGGTTGCTCGCTACAACGAGGCATGCGCCTCGGGCGTCGATGGCGAATTCGGTCGCGTAAATGGCCTGGATCCCGTTGCCGAGGGGCCATTCTATGGCTGCGAACTTGGCCTGGGAATCATCAACACGCAGGGCGGTCCGACGCGTAACGCAGCTCATCAGGTGCTTGATTACGATGGGAAGGTCATTCCTCGCCTGTATTCCGGCGGCGAGTTTGGCTCCATGTACGTATGGAAGTACCAGGGTGCGGGAAATGTGCCCGAGACGATGGGAACGCGCGTTGCGGGTGCGAATGCGGCCGCGGAGAGTCCCTGGAAGTAACCTGCTGTTTTCTACGCCGGCGCATCCCTCTGCGCTCTGGCGTACCTCCCTCCCGTATGGCGCCATTGACTCCGATGGCGCCATCATTGTATGTCTGCGCGATACGTGCCATCCCGCTTCGCCTGCGGTGCGCGACGGCGCTGCCTGGCCTTTCTCCTCCGCCTTTTCTGCGTCGAGGTTCATGTTGGCCCTCCCTCGATATCCACTTCGGCCATTGTGCCGTGCTCATCGTTCGATTCGCGTGCTTGGATACCATTTTGAAACGCGGACGCCGCGGCCCTAGAAACGGGAGGGTGACACTTCCAAATAAGTGATTTGTTTGTTCTGGCCTGCCATTACTCTGTACAATAGGCTCATGTTCTGAGGGGGCGGAATGGCTGAAGCGGGTAGCTCCATATTCAATAACCGGGCTGTCGAGCATAGGCTTATTCTCTTCAACATACTGTATGCCCTGATGGCAAGCGAGGGCCGCGAGGCTGTGCTCTTTGGGCGGTCTGCTCCTGCGATGAATGCGGCGTTTTCGCGCAGCTTGGGCGTTCCCTCGGCATTTCCCGAGGTGTGGTTCGAGATTCCCCTGCTGGGCGATCCCTGGTGCGATGTCCATGCGCTTACCTCGATTGACGATGCGCGGCAGGGTCTCACGCTGGGCGAAGGGGTTCGTGGCGCGAGTGCGGATGCATTCACGTGGTTTGCCCAGCAGGGCGATTCCGTGCGTCAGCTTGCGCTGAGTTGGGACACGGGTTCGGGCAATGCCGACGTCCCCGCCATTCAGCTGCTCATGCGAAAGAATGATGTGCCCGCTACATGCGATTTCCTTTCCGCGGTGGGCAGATCCGATGCCGTGGATGCCTATCGTTCGTTTGCGCGGTCCCTGCCCGACGAGTGGTTTGCCTGCTATGCGGGGGTCTTTCCCGAGCGACCGAGTCACAACCTGCGCGTTGAATGCGTTCCCTCCCATGGCATGCAGCGCGCCTATGCCGAAGATGCCGCATTGCTGGGACGCCACCTGCGCCAAGTGGGGCCGTCTTGGGTGGACGATTCCCTTGTTGCGCTGTGCCGGGAGCTGGCCGCTTTGCCGTTCCAGCTGGAATTCCAGTTCGACGTTGATGCTCGTGGCTGTGCGGAAGGCGCCCTGAGCGCGAGCGTGCGTTTTGCGTGCCCGCCGGGAGAGCCGGGTTACGAATCGTTTGGCATGGACGGCGCGGCTGCCGAACTCATGACGAAGCTGCAGGATAGGGGTCTTGTCGATGGGCGATGGCAGGCATTGGCGGACGTTGCGTTCGCAAAGCGCGTTGCCCGCGGGGATGACGGCGTCTTGCTGTCGGCGTATCCTGCGTTCGTGAAGCTCAGGTGGTGCGATGGCTCGTTGCTTGATGCGAAGGCCTACGTGATAGGAGGCGCGCAATGAGAGCCCTATCGTACGAGGATGCCTATCAGGTCCTCTTGCTTCAGGCTGCCGACGAGGGGCGAGGGCCCGCCTTGTTTGGCGACTGCCTCGATCGCGCGCGCATGGTGCCGCTGCCGTTTTTGGTGGGCGAATCGTTCCCCGACGTCTATCTGGAGTTCCCCCTTCTGGGAGAGCCGTATCTCGATGTGACGCTGCTCTATAGCGAGATGCAGCCTGGAACGCGCGTCGATTCGCCTCTTGCGGGCGATCATGGGGCGATGTTCGACTGGTTTGCCCAGGCATCCAAGGCGCAGTCGGGGATGTCCTTCGGGTTCGAGCTCGATACCGGGAATCCCCAGATGCCCGAGGCGGCCGTGCATTTTCAGCCGCGTGAGGCCACGTCGTTTGCGCGGCCGTTCTTCGATGCCCTGGGAGAATCCGAGCGTGGCGTGCTGTACGAGCGGCAGGCGGCGCGCATGCCTGAGGGTTGGTCGCTGGCGTTTTGCGGCATGTTTCGTAGGCGGGAGAATGCCCCGCTACGCGTATGCGGCTACATGGACAAAGCGCAGCAGAATGCATGTGCTTCGAGCGGCGAATATCTTGAGCAGGCATTTCGTTGCGTCGGGTTCACGGCGTACACCAGCTCGATGCTCGAGCAGGTTCAGCGTCTCCTTGCCCTGGTGCCAGGGGGCGTTGACTTTCAATTCGACGTGTATCCCGATGGGTCGCTTGGCGACGTGTTCGCCATTGATGCGCAGTTCCAGATCAAGCAGCCGCATGTGGTGAACGAGATGTTCGAATCGGGGGCTCCGGGGCGCGTTATGCGCCAGTTGGAAGAGTGGGGCATTGCAGATGGCAGGTGGCGCCAGGGTGTCGGGGCGACATTCGCCCGTGCATTGCCCATCGAGCTGCCGCAGGGCGGTATGGGCCGCTATGCCCTTACGGTCATGCCCCAGTGGGTGAAGGTACGCTGGACGAAGGGTGTATTGCAGCCTTCCAAGTTGTACCTGTGCGTGCAGGGTACGGTTCTGGATTAGGTGCGCTCGCGTTTGCTTGGGGCGCCTAGCCCTGGAAAACGCAGTGGGCGATGATGACGATGATCGTGGTGAGAATGCCCGATACGGCTAGCGCAACGCCCGACATGGCGCCTTCGAGCTCGCCCATCTCGATAGCCTTGGTGGTGCCCACGGCATGAGAGCAAGCGCCGATGGCCACGCCTTTGGCAATGCTGCTATCGATATGGAAGACCTTGGCCATGACCGGCGAAAAGATTGCGCCCAGAATGCCCGTGATAATCACGGCGGCTACGGTGATGGACGTGATGCCGCCCAGTTCCTGCGATGCCGCGATGGCGATGGGCGTGGTAACCGACTTGGGGATGAACGAGAGCGCCATCTCGTTGCCCAGGCCCAGCAGCTTGCACAGGCCATACGCGCTTACCATCGAAACGACCGAGCCCACGAAGCATCCGGCCACGATGGGGATGAAATGCTCCTTTAGGATTTGGCGCTGCTTGTACACGGAGTACGCGAGCGCGACGGTGGCTGGCCCCAGCAGGAACGAGAAGAGCGAAACGCTTTCCTCGTACGAGTCGAGCGAAATGTGGAAGAGCGTTAGCGCCACGATGAGCCCAATGAGCGTGATGAGCAGCGGGTTAAGCAGCGGAGTCTTTACCTTCTTGTACAGCAGCACGCAGAGCTCGAATACGGCGATCGATGCAAACGATCCGATGAGCAGGGTAATCGCAAACCCAAAGTCGGGCATTGCGATGTCGATAACGCCGTTGGGGGCGAATGGGAACGGAATCTGCATGCCCTACGCCTCCTGGCTTAGGCGCATGCTGGCTTTCTCGCGGCGATTCTCCATGAGGCGGGAAACCGCGGCCACCGTGAGCGACGTTGCCAGAAACACGATGACGGTCGTCACGATGCAGACGAACGCGAACTTCAGGGCCGCGTCCTGCAGCAGCGAAAAGCAGCCCATGATGCCCACGCCTGCGGGGATGAAGAAAATGGACATGTTGTCCACCATGTAGTCGCAGGCCTCGCCCACGTGCTTCGCCTTCAAGATGCCAGTTGCCAGCAGGGTAAGCAGCAGCGCCATGCCCACGATGTTGCCGGGGATGCTGATGGGCAGCACGCCCGCGATGAGGCACCCGATGCCGTATACCGCGATGAGCACGGCAAGTTGCAGCGCTATGATGCCGAGGCGCTTAAGCTTCCTGTTGAAGCGCTGGCGCTTGCTGGTTCGGGCGTTCTCGCATGCCGTTTCGCGCATGTCCGTAGCGGCGCTCGCGCTTCCTTCCTGTGCGGTTTCTAGCGTGGAAGGGGTGTGGGTCGTGGCGGCAGCCCGCGGCGAGGGCTGGTCGTGCGTGATGTGCAACATGCTGTCTGACGTGCTCGATTCTGGTTTTGCCCGTAGTTCGTTTCTGTAACGTGGCGGAACTATACACCTCTTGAGCGGCTAGTTCGGAATTTCAACTTTTTCTCACGTAGATAGGTGAAAGCGTTCAAATTGTCGGTCGGCGGTAGCTAGTCCGAAAATTTGGACAGTCAGCTGTGACGGGGTGAAACGAGCGCTCTCGTATGCGTAGGGTGACTTTCGCGCGGGCGTCCTTTAGTGTTGAGAGCGAGGAAAGGAGTCGCGATGAATAGGTACGTAACGGGCTCTGCGATTCGGGAGCTGCGCGAGCGCGCGGGCATGCGTCAGGCCGACTTGGCCGCGCGGCTCGACGTGAGCGACAAGGCAATCTCGCGTTGGGAAACGGGTCGCGGCTATCCGGATATCACGCTGCTCGAGCCGCTGGCGAAGGCGCTGGGCGTTTCGGTTGCCGAACTGCTGTCGGGGAACGCCGTGAGCAACGCCAACGTGGCGTCGAACATGATGCGCGGCCTGTTCTACGTGTGCCCCATCTGCGGCAACGTGGTTACGGGCATTGGCGAGGCGTCGGTGAGCTGCCACGGAACGCTGTTGGCGCCGCTTGAGGCCGACGAGCCCGATGAGCGTCATGCAATCGTGCTCGAGCGCGTGGAGGACGAGCTATTCGTGCAGGTGAAGCATCCCATGACGAAGGAGCATCACATCTCGTTCCTGGCAGTCGTGTGCCCCGATCGCGTGCAGGTGGTGAAGCTCTATCCCGAGCAGGAGGCTTTCGCGCGCTTCAAGCTGGGTACCGCGCACACGTTGTATTGCTATTGCAACAAAGACGGGCTGTTCAAGCTGAGGGCGTAGGGAACGGGCGTCGTTAGCTCTCGATGCTGGCTGCCCCGCATCATCTGCCCCCCGTGCGCACGTGACGCCCTCCACGATAAGAATGCCCAGGCCGGAGGGGTCCGACCTGGGCATGTCCCTATGCGCCGCTGGGAGGAATGGCATTTGGCGGCATCACCCAGGCTGCAGACCGGGTGATGCGCCCGCCGTGGGGCGCGGCGTTGGCGCGCACGAAGAGTTACTCGCGCGCGGCGCACGAGCTGTATCTTACGCCGCAGGGGCTATCGAGCGCGGTGAAGCGCCTCGAGTCGTCGATGGGCGTCACGCTGGTGAACGCCGAAAACGGCAGCTTCGAGCTCACCGAGTACGGGCGCATTTTCCATCGCTATGCGCAGACGTTCGTGCTCGATCAGGCATCGATGATGAACGAAATCAACGACCTCGCGCGCCGGAAGACGGGCAATATCCTGGTTTCGGTAACGGTGGGCCTGATGAACGCGTTTCCGCGCACTGCGATGCAGGAATTCAACGAGACGTCTACCACGGGTGCGCACGTGATGGTGTCGCGCACGGTGTTTGACGAGGCATGCGAGCATAGCCTGCTGGAACGGCGGTGCGATTTCGCGCTGATGAACGACCCGGTGGACCACAAGGTCTTTTCGTCGGTTCCGCTGTTTCGCGACACGATGTTCCTGTGCGTGCGGCCCGATTCGCCGCTGG
>NZ_JAZZJS010000093.1:0-3120 GCF_056180635.1 Denitrobacterium sp.
AGTGCCTTGTCTTCCTAAGACCGCTTGGCCTCCGACTTGGTGGTTGGCGCTGGCACCGCCGGACTCATTGCCGCCGTACGCCTTCTGGAAGCGGGCAAAAAGGTTACCGTGATCGAAAAGCTGGACATCGCCGGCGGTTCGGGCCCCATGACCTACTCGGGCGTCATCAGCGTTGGCTCCGACCTGCAGAAGAACTATGCGCTGGGCCGCGTGACCGACGCCAACAAGGCTGACTTTGACATGGACGCGAAGATTGCCATGGTCAAGTCGTACAACACCCCCGAAAACAACCGTTTCGGCGGCGAAGTGCCCTACCAGACCGCTCTTTACGAGAACTCGAGCAAATTGGTTGACTGGATGCACAAGATTGGCGTGGGCTTCTACACCATGGGAAGCACCTACGGCACCACCCCCACCCTGTCCCCCGGCATGTACATGGGCGGCGCGGGCATTTGCATGCAGTTCATGGCCGACCGCATCGTGGCGCTGGGCGGCGAGCTCAACTACGCCACCCGCATGACCGAGCTCATCCAGGATGCTTCGGGTGCGGTAACCGGCGTTAAGGCGGAAGGTACCGATGGCAGCACCTGGACCATCAACGCCAAGGCCGTGTGCCTGGCGACCGGCGGTTTCGCCGCGAACAAAGACCTGGTCGCTCAGTACTACCCGCAGTACTCCGAATTCTCCTTCAACTGCTGCCCGGGCTCGGAAGGCGATGGCCTGATTGCCGCGCAGAAGGCCGGTGCCGCCATCGAGTGCATGGGCCGCGACCTGGGTGCCTTCAACGCAACCACGCCCGAAGCCGCCGGCAGCCGCTTCGAACTCGCCTTCGTGCACATGTTCGCACCGGGCGTAATGGTGAACGACAGCGGCAACGAATTCGGCCAGGGCTCGCTCAGCCATGCCGCCATGACCCAGGCCATCTGCGATAAGTCCAACGGCGATCGATTCTTCCACATTACCGACCATGCTGGCGCGATTACGCTCGAAAAGATGGACTCGTGGAACAGCACCGACTACGCATGCCTGTTCAACCGCGGCGACATCGTGAAGTACGACAGCATCGACGAGATGGCAACCGCACTGAACCTGCCCAACCTGAAGGAGACGGTGGAAAAGCACAACCAGCACGCGCTGGCTGGCGATAAGGACGAATTTGGCCGCGCTTGCACGTTCATCAACGAGAACGAAGGCGTGTATGCCATCAGCTGCATGCCCACGCTGTACGTAACCACCGGCGGCATTGCGATTGACACCAGCTGCCACGTGCTGAACGAATCCGGCGCCGCAATCCCCGGCCTGTATGCCGCAGGCGACGTATGCGGCTCGATCGAGGAGAAGGACGGCAACGTCTACGGCTACGGCTTCGATTCGGCCCTGACCTACGGTTACATCATGGGCGACACGGTGGCAGCCGAAAACTAGCCTTCTCCCCTCCCATAACTAGTTTTTCCCTCCCACAAAGGCGGGTGCTCCCCCTACGCGCCCGCCTTTGCGCTGCGCTCAACTATCGAAGAGGCGAACTCGGTTCGCAGAGGCTCTAGCGAACGTTCGCTAGCAGGAGGGTGGATTGCTGGTGAACGTCGTGGTGGGCGCTAGCGCTCTTGCGCACGTTGCCAATCCCAGCGACTCTGCAGTACCAAAACCGATAATTCCCGTTCCGCTTGCCGGAAACGAAAACAGGCTGCCGGATAACCGACAGCCTGTAAGTTTCTGGAGCCAACGAGCGGATTCGAACCGCTGACCTACGCATTACGAGTGCGTTGCTCTACCAGCTGAGCCACGTTGGCAAACCACGTTTCATCCGAAACGCAAGGTAGGAGTATAAAGGAATTTCCTGCAGCGCGCAACACCGTAAAACGTGCTCACAATCCGCACACGACCTCGCGGCCGAAACGCGCAACAGAGGCCTTACCCCTAATGACGGCACGCAGCGCTAGGAGACATCTTCCCCACTTTGCCCTGGGCAAAGAGCTGCGCCACATCGCCCACCATGGGCGTTTGGGTTTCGGAGTAGACCGTCACGCCATTCTGCGTGAAGCGCATCAGCGGCGGCATGCCCATGCCAACGGTGAGAATGCCGTCGACGCCAAGCCCCAGCACGTACTCGATAACGCCGCCGCAACCGCACCGGTCGTGGTCAACGTTCTTCACGGCTTCGGTGGCGACGATGTTCATGTCTTCGTCGTACGTGACAACCGTAAAGTAGGGCGTGTGGCCGAAATGCCCGCTGCGGATGCTCTGCAGCTGGGCGTCGGTTTCGCTGGGGATGGCAAGCTTCATGGGTGGGTTTCCTCTTCCTTCGACTACTCCGAGCGATACAGACAACCATTCGAGCCATCGTCGAGCCTGAAGCGGCACGAGTTCGACTCGTGACAATCTTCGATGCACTCAGCGCGATCGATCCACGTGCTCATGCGCTCGATCATGGCGCGCAGGGCGTCGGCGCTCAGCACGTAGTGCACGTGATAGCCATGCCGAAAGCCTTCGACCAGGCCAGCCTTCTTCAGCACGGCCATATGCTGCGAAACCGCAGACTCGCTGATGCCTAGCGTTTTGGAGATGGAGCGCGAGCAATGATGCCGCTCGAGAAGCAACTGCACGATCTTGAAGCGCGTAGGCTCCGCAAGCGCCTTCAGGGCGCTCCCCAACTCAATGGATGTCTGCTCATTTGATTCAGTCATAACTTAAACGGATTCTACCGTTCTCCCTCCCAGCGTCAAGCATAAGGTCGCACACGGGCGCAGCGAGCCGAAAACCGGGTAAAAAGCGAGCCCGAAAATGCAGAAATCTAACGCCGCACACATTACCCGATATTTGGGCGCCCCACACAAAAATCGCGACCCAGGCAACCACAGACGCTCAACCAAGCACAACCCGCTCGCAGCAGGGCGGACAGCAAAGCGCATCCGCCCGTCCATCGACCACCGACCCGGCGAGCGGAACCCAATCGCAGCAGGGCGCAATGCGAAGCGAGCGCCCGTAAGGTTGCCCATCGCAAGGGGAACCCGCTCGCAGCAGGGCGCAATGCGAAGCGAGCGCCCGTGGGAAGGGCCACGCCCCGGCAACCCGCACCAGCCCACAACAGGGCGGACAGCGAAGCGCATCCGCCCGTCCCAC
>NZ_JAZZJS010000094.1:0-22897 GCF_056180635.1 Denitrobacterium sp.
AAGGCCGGAAAGCGCTTCCATCTTCAGCACCGTCTTCGACTGCATCATGAACAGAGCGGCGGGCACGCCCTTGCCGCTCACGTCGGCCACCACCATGGCCAAGTGATCGTTGTCGATGAGGAAGAAGTCGTAGAAGTCGCCGCCCACTTCCTTGGCGGGCTCCATGCTTGCGAACAGCTCGAACTCAGGATACGCCGCGATGTCGGGCGTGATTTCGGGCAGGGAGTTCGCCTGGATGTCGGCCGCCATGTCGAGGTCGGCCTGTACCACGGCGATGGATTCCTTCAAAGCAGCCACCGTCTTGTTGATGTCGTCGGAAAGCGAGGCGAACTCAGTGCTGCCACGCACGTCGACTTCCACATCCAAGTCGCCGTTGGTGATCTGCCCCAAGCGCCCGTTCACGCGCCAGATGCTGCGCACAACCACGCGCTTGATGGCGAAATAGATGACCAGGAACAGCGCCGCGAACACGACCACTTCCATGAACGACATGATGAGCACGGAAAGGTCGCGCGAGAAATTGGCTTCGGACGTTGGCAGCATCGCGATGATGCGGTAGCCCTCCACCTCGTGATAGCACGCGTAATACTCCTCGCCATCGAACGACGTCGAGAACACCACGTCGGAACCGGCGTTCGTGGCGTCGGTTACCAGCTGATCAACGTTCGTACTGGTGATGTCGTTGCGCGCGCTGATGGCGCGTCCGTTTTCATCGACCACTATGAGCGCGCCGCCCTGCCCCACATGGCGATTCTTCACCGCGGCTTTCACCTGCACGGAAAGATCGTCGAGGAAGTTTTCCGCGTCATAGCCCACCTGAAGGAAGCCATCGTCCAGCGAAACGCCCGCGTATTTGCGGTAGCGACTGGGGTCGTAGACGATGGGCTGATAGCTCTGCACGAGCTGCGTTTCCGCGCCGCCAGGCTCGAGCACCATGAAGGCGGCCGACTGGTCACCCGACTTCATGTCGAAGCCCACGAATTCGGAAGCACTGCTGGCCACTATGATGCCATCGCGGTTGATGTAGCTCACCTCGGACACGTCAAGTTCGGCCGCAATGCGATGGCAATCATCGTCGGTAGCGGCCTCGACCGAGCTCACGATGCCCGCCGCACGCTTGGTGAGCGAAAGCAGGTTGTCGTCGGACGCGTCCACGATATCCTGCTCCACGTCGGCGATGTTCAAGCGCAGAAGCGACTCGGTGTCGGAATTCGAGATGTTCGTCTGCAGCACGGCCGTGAAGCCCACGGTGAGCATGAACGCCGCAATGATGCCCACAAGCAGGCGATTCTGCACGATCTGCGCCACTCCGCGCGTTTCATGCGCAATGAGCGGACGCCCGCTGAGCAGCGCCAGCACCAGCGCGGAAAGCATGATGGATAGCCCCACGCCCACGATGGACGGTAGCGTGGTGGCCTGCGCGACCTGGAACGCCAGAACCGGATCTTCCATGCTGGAGATGAACACCAACAGCAGGTGCATGACCTCGGCGACCACGGCCGTGGCAAGCGCCATGGGCCAGCTGGGCATACGGTCGTCGAAGAGGTACTTGCGAAGGAGCGCTGCGTATACGCCCGCCAGCAGGCAGCCAAGGCAGCTGGCCAACCGCGTAAAATCGCTTACGCCTCCGGCAACGGCGAACCAGCGGCTGGCTGCGCCGATAGCGCCCGCGATAACGCCTGCGGGACCGCCGAAGAACAAGCCGGCGGCAAGAGGCGGCGCATCGAGCACGCTAATGGACGCTTCGGAATAGCCGACTTCCACCAAGGCAGCCGCCAGGGCCACGAGCCCGAATACGACGCCGATGAAGACTTGCCGAGCGGCAGGGGGAACCTTGGATGCGGCTTCGCTGCGGCGAATGAGAGCAAGCACGACGCAAGCGGCCACGGGTAGCAGCGTTATGAACGCAAATTGCAAGACGGTGGTGCCCATGACTCTACGCACCTTTCTGCGCGCGGAAACAGCAACCTTCATTATTGCGCATTCCACGCCGTACGAAAACCGCACGAGCTATTTTATTTTCGCAGATGGAGTACCTAAGCGGACAAGGTGGCAGCGCTAGGAATCGAGGCGCTGGCGCTCCACCAGCTGCGCGAAGAGACCACCCTGGGCGATAAGCTCGTCGTAGGTGCCGTCCTCGACGATGCGGCCACCGTCCAGGTACAGAATGCGGTCGCAGTTCTTGATGGTAGAAAGACGATGTGCGATGACGATGCGCGTGCATTTCAGGGAGTCGAGCGCTTCGGCCACGCGCTTCTGCGTACGATTGTCGAGCGCGCTCGTGGCCTCGTCGAACACAAGCACGTTCGGCTTGGGCGCCACGGCGCGCGCAATCATGATGCGCTGCTTCTGACCACCCGAAATGCCGCCGTTGCCTTCCGAGATAACGGTATGCATGCCCATGGGCATGGCGCGAATGTCGTCGGCGATGCCAGCTAGCTCGGCCGCTTCCCACGCCTCTTCCTCGGATAGATGCGGCGCCGAAATGGTGATGTTCGAGAAGATGTCCTCGGAAAAGAGGCTGCCATCCTGCGTGACCGCGCCAATGCGGCGACGCAGCGAACGCAAGTCGAGATTGGTCATGTCTTTGCCATCGTAGTAGATGGCGCCCTTGTCAGGCACTTCAAAGCCCAGCAGCAAGCGCACGAGCGTCGACTTGCCGCAGCCCGACTTCCCCACCACGGCCACGTACTCGCCCGGGCGAATGGTGAGATTCAACCCATCCAGCACGTAAGGCGTGTCGTCGGTATAGCGAAAGAACACGTCGTTGAATTCGATGCGCCCATACAGCGCCGTGAGCACCTCGTTGTTGCGCGCCACTTCAGGCACGGCTTCCAGGATGGGCGCAATCATATCGAACAGCGGGCGGATCTGCGCGACGGTGCGCACCACACCGGCGAGCGACGTGAATGCGCCCATAACCATGCCGTATGCCGCGTAAAACGCGATGTAGTCGGAAGGCGAAACGCCATTCACGGTGGCCAGGTAGTACAGCACCAGCGCTCCGGCGAGCGAAATGGTCAAGATGAGCGCGCTGCTAATCTTCAGGAACAACGGCGGGTTGTACTGCAGTTCGGCGCTCTTCGTGTACGACTGCGCCCACTTGGCAAACGCGCGCTTTTCCGCGCCCGCGAGCTTAATCTTCTGCACGCCGTAGATCATCGCGAAGCTCTTGCCATTTTCCTTCGCGGCGAATTTCATCTGCTTGCGCGACACGCGCATCTGCACGACGGAAGTGAGCAGCGTAACCGCCACGGTAGCGATGATGACGCACAGCGCCGGGAACGCGAGCGAGGGCACGAACTGCCCGATCTGCACGATGTAGAACAGCGAGAACAGCGCCGTCACGCCCAGCGAGAGCACGTTCGAAACGAGCAAGCTCACCAGCTGCTTGGCTGCCGACGCGCGGCTTGCCAGTTCGCCCGAGCTGTATTTCCTGAAGAACGAGGGAGGCAGGCTGAGGATGCGCATCATGATGGCCGACGACACGGGCAGCGAGACCTTCGTCTGGATGCGGTTCACCATCACCTCGCGCGAGGCCATGATGAGCTGCTGCGACACGCTGGCGCATACCAGGAAGGCCGCCGTGGCCCACAGAATGCCGAAGCTCCCGCTTTCCACCACGAAGCCCGTAAGCGATTTCGCCAGGAAGGGCAACAGCAAGCCAGCAAGCGTCACGAACAGCGAAAGCCCCACGAGCAAGGCCACGTCGGCCGCGTTCAGGCATTGGCGCATGTATTCCAAAAGGTCGCTTACGCCCAGTTCGCGCAGGGGAAGCGGGCGGTAGAAACAACGCGCTTCCATCTCGAACTCGCGGGAAACGCGCGCATCGATGTTTACGCGCTTGCCCGACGCGTCGCGGTACCAGTAGCCGCGGAACGGCCGCGGGAACACGGGCACGGGCGCACCGTCTTCCTTGCGGTAGGCGATCATCGGACCAAACGAGTCTTTGTACCAGTCGCTGGAAAGTTCCACCATGCGATGCATGATGCCGTGCGGGCGCAACGCGTATTCGAGCTGCTCGTCGGGTTCGGTGATGCTGGCGGGAATCTCCACGGGGTTGATGTGGTAGAACTTCAGGATGTCGTCGATGGCCTCGCGCGTGACGATGCGCTCGCTGGCCATGGCGCCGGCGCTGCTGGCGCCCACCACGGCGGAAGCCATGCGAATGATGGAGTCTTCGAAAAGCTCCTGGTCACCGCGCTTTCGCTGACGAACCTGATCGTCCTGGAACCCCATAGGTGCCTCTCCTAGTCGCTCGTTACCAGCTCGGTGTACACGCCACCAGCTGCGTAGAGTTCATCATGCGTGCCGCGCTCGACCACCTTGCCGCCGTCGAGCACGATAATCTCGTCGCAATCGCGAATGGTGGACAGGCGGTGCGCAACCATGATGCACGTGATGCCGCGGTCGATTACGGCCTGCACCACTTCGTTTTCCGTCTTGGCGTCGAGCGCACTCGTGGCCTCGTCCATCACCACCACCAGCGGGTCCTGCGCGAGCACGCGCGCGATTTCCAAGCGCTGGCGCTGGCCGCCCGAAAGGTCGCGGCCGCCTTCTTCCAGCATGCCCGAATAGCCGCCCTCGCGCGCCATGATGTCGTCGTGAATCTGCGCGTCGCGCGCGGCCATGATGACTTCGAAGTCTTCGATCGTGCCGTCCCACATGCGGATATTGTTCGCGATGGTGTCTTCGAACAGGATGATGTCCTGGTCGACTACGGCCACGGAAGCCGTGAACACGCTGCGGTCGATTTCGGAAATGGGCTTGCCATCGAACAGCACCTCGCCGCTCCACGGCTGGTACAACCCGGCAATGAGCTTCGCAATGGTGGACTTGCCGCAGCCCGACGCCCCCACGATGGCCACGCAATCGCCTGGCTCGAGCGTCATCGAGAAGTCGGTGATGGTGGGCTCGCCCAGCTTGGCGTAGCCGAACGTGACGTTCTTCAGCTCGACCTTGCCCTCCAGCTTGTCGTAGCTGGTTTCGCTATCGAGGGGCTCGTCGCGATAGTTCACGTCTTCGGGATATTCCATCACGTCTTCCACGCGCTCCATCTGCGTGCGCATTTCCTGCAGGCTCTGCCCCGCTCTGATGAGCGTCATGGCCGGACTCATGAAGAGCTGCAAATACCCTTGAAATGCCATGACCATACCAAGCGTGAACTGGCCGTTCATCACCAGGAACACGCCCAGCACCAGCACGGTGTAGTTCGCTAGGCTGGCAAAGAAGTTCGGCAGCATGCCCAGATACAGATTCAAGTTGGCAAAGCGTACCGTGGCCGTGTTCACCGCAGCCTGGTAGCCAGCCCATTTGGCGAAGTAGCCGTTTTCTGCGCCCGACGCCTTGATGGTCTCGATCATCTGAATGCCCGAAACCGTGGTGGATTCCAGCTTGCCCGTATCGCGCATCTGCGCGCGCGTGATATTCACGCGCTTCCGCGAAATGCGGTTGGCCAAGAAGGTGTTAAGCACGATGGTGAACAGGCCCACGAGCGTGAGCAGCACCGAGTAGCGAATCATGACCACCAGGTAGAACAGCATCATGAGGATGTTGAGAGCCAGCGGCGTGAACGTGTTCACGAGCGTTTCGGCGATGATGGCGTTCGTGCCCTTGCGCTGCTGGATATCGCCCGCCATACGCTGCGAGAAGAATTCCAGCGGCATGCGCAGCACCTTCCACATGAACGCGCTGCTGCTGACGATGGCCATCTTGCCGTTGATCTTCAGCGAATAGATGGAGCGCGCCGCTTCCACCACCACCTGCATGAGGCCCGCGACCGCCAGAAGCACGGTGAATGGGATGAGCATATCGGCGTTTTCGCCCGTGAGCAGGCGGTCCATGAAGAAGCGCGTGAATGCGGGATTGATCATCTCGAAGAGATAGCACACGGCCGTGGTAAGCGCCACGAAGGCAACCGCGCCACCGGCGCCCTGGAGGCGCTTGCGCGCGAAGTCGATGGTGCTGCGCCGCTTGCCCGAGGGCTGGAAGCTGGCCATGGGCTCGAACAGAATGCACGCACCGCTGAACGAGCGCTCGAATTCGGCGACGGTAAGGCGCAACGTGCCCTTGGCCGGGTCGTTCACGTAGACGTGATTGCCCTTCGCGCCGCAGTACACAACGAAGTTCACCCTGTTCCACGACACGATGCACGGAAGCGTGCCGCGCTCGCGCAGCGACTGCAGGGTGCACTGGTAATGCACGGCTTCCAGCCCATAGCTTTCGGCCGCGGACACGATGCCGCGCACGCTCGTGCCGTCGCGCGAGACGCCGCAGCTCGAACGCACCTGCTCCAGCGGAAGCCACTTTCCGTAATACGCCAGAATCATGGCCAGAGCAGCGGCGCCGCATTCCAGCGACTCCATCTGCATCACCATGGGCACCTTCACGACGCCCGATTTAGCTGGTTTCACGACCTTCCCCATCTTGCGCACCGGTTCCTAATTCAGGAGCAGCTCGATGATCTGGGTTGTCTTGTACCCGACGCGCGCATCATAGGCGCCATCGGGAATGGTGGCGCGAGCCGAGGCAACCACATGGCCCTCGTCGTCGGTGCCAACGGTAAGGATTTCGGTGCGCTCGTCGCCCACCTCGAGTTCCATGCCCGCCTGCACCTGCTGGGCGCTTTTCGCGTCGTCGAAGACGACCACCAGGTCGCCGCCCGACGCCGTGGCCGTGCCCGTGGCGTAGCTTTCGAAGGAAACCACACTGCCCCAGAAGATGAAACCCGCGATGATGAGCGCAAACGCAACGAGGAGAATCCAAACACGCGGGTTGGTTACGCGAAGATAGTCGTTCAGTTGTTCGGGGGAAGACAGCCTGCTCGCCCCGGAATTCGCTTCCGCGACCTTAGCCATGGGCGGTCTCCTTTCCACGGATGTATGAATACCTGCATTATCTCATAATGCACATTTCGGGAAGAGAGGGGAAGCTTCTTGTAAGGCTACGGGGTAAAATGAGACCCAAACTGTCTGAACAGGGTGAATGGATGGGGCCATGGGCGTACAACACGAACTGCTCTTTCTAGGCACGGGGGCCTCTTGCGGGAACCCCAATTACTACTGCGGCTGCAAGGCGTGCGAAGAGGCCCTTGCGAACCCCGCCGAAGCGAAGACCTGTTCCGACATAGCCCTCATCGGCAATGAAATCACCCTCATCGACGCCGCTCCCGAACTGCGCATCCAACTTGCGCGCGAACGCATGCGCGCTGTCGACCGCGTGCTCATCACGCACGAGCACTTCGACCACACGGGCGGCCTTCCCCAGCTGGAATTCATGGTGCGCTTGCATCGGAAGCGCCCGCTGCCAATCTATGGCACGGCGGAAACGCTTAAGGCCATCGAGCCACGCCTCGACTGGATGTGGGACACGCTGGAACCGCAAGTTATCGAACCATTTCAGCAGCTCGCGTTCGACAGCGTAACCTACACGGCGCTGCCCGCATCACACTGCCCCGGAGCGGTGGGCTACCTCATCGAAGCGGGCGAATGGCGCGGAGCATACTTCCCCGACACGGGCCCTCTTGCCCCCGAAGCGCTCGAGCGCCTGCACAACCTTGACGTGCTCATTCACGACAGCACCTTCATCGGGCGCAACTGGTGCGAAGGCGAGCACACCACCGTGAGCGAGACCATCGCACTTGGCCGCGAACTGGGCGCGAAGGCCGTTTACCTGGCGCATTGCTCGCTGCACTACGACGAGCCAACCACCGCAAGCGAACTGCGCGAACGGCTGAACGCGCTCGACACCGGCCCCATGCGCGTCATTCTTCCACGCGACGGCGAACGCATTCCCTGCGAGCGATAGACGGAGGCTGCGATGCGCGAGGTGCGAAGGGGAAACTGCCACTACTGCGGATACCTATGCGGGTTGAACGTGACGGTCGACGACGGCCGCGTGGTGGACCTTGCGCCCGACCCCACGCGCTACCCATACGACCCTTCCGTTGCGGCGCGCTGCCGTCGCTGGCGCATGAACCTCACCGACCTCGACGCACCCGACCGCCTGAACTATCCCCTGCGGCGCGCAGGAACACGCGGAAGCGGCGAATTCGAGCGCGTGAGCTGGGATGAAGCGCTCGACGACATCGCTAGCCGCTTGGATGCGCTGCGCCAGGAATATGGTGGGCAAACGCTCGCGAGCGCCATCGGCGGTCCGCACGCCACCTACTGGCCGCTGCATCGTTTCCTCAACCAATTCGGCACGCCCAACAACATGGGCATCGGGCAGATCTGCTGGGACCCGCGCGTATGGATGGACGCGGTCACCTTCGGCTGGCCCCTGGAAGCCGACCTGAACGACCATACGGGCGCAATGGTGCTCTGGGCGACGAACCCTGCCGAAAGCGACAACTCGCTTTTCTGGGCGCAGATTAGGGAACGGCGCCGCGCGGGCATGCCACTCGTGGCAATTGACTGCCGAGAAACCGCAACCACGCGCGCAGCCGACCTTCACCTGGCGCCACGCCCCGGAACCGACGCATACCTTGCGCTCGCCATGCTCCACGCAATCGTGAAGGAAGACCTGTTCGACCACGATTTCGTAGAGCGCTGGTGCACAGGGTTCGAAGGCCTGAAGACCCACCTTTTGCGCTACACTCCCGAAATTGCCGCGCGAGAAACAGGTGTGCCGCCCAGCGATATCAGGCGCGCCGCGCGCATCTACGCTACGAGCGGCCCCGCCGTGCTTCTTTCCGGACGCGGCATCGATCAGCTGGGCCCCAACACCGAGCCCACCGTGCGCGCGCTCTGCCTGCTGCGGGCCATTACGGGCAACGTCGACCGCCCGGGCGCCACCCTCATGCACGAGCGCAGCGACTTCCGCACGGAAGCGAGCATGGAACGCCCCGACCTATTCCCGCCAAGCCAGCGGCAGTTCGAGCTGAACGAATCACGCCTGCAGAGCCGCGCCGGCTACCAGCTGGTAAATGCGCAAACCGAAAAGCTGGGGCGTTCGCTTCCCGAACGCTACCTCACCTCGGCGCACCCCGAGCGCGTGCTGAACGCAATGGCCACGGGCACGCCGTATCCCATACGGGCCCTGCTGGTAATGGGCGCGAATCCGCTGCTCACCTACGCCGACAAGAACCTGGTTCAGCGGGCGCTTTCGGCGCTTGACCTGTGCGTAGTAACCGATTACCGCGTCACGCCCACCGCACAGATGGCCGATTACGTGCTTCCCGTCGCAGGCGGGCTCGAGCGCCCCACCTGCCAGATTCACGGCGGAATCGCCAACATGGCATACGGCGGCACTGCGGCCATAGCTCCCCTGCACGAACGGCGCACCGACTTCGACATCCTGCGCGGACTAGCGCTTCGCCTGGGCATGGAAGACGCCTGGCCCGCCACTTCGCTCGAAGAGGAATACAGCATCCTGCTCGAGCCCACGGGCCTCACGTTCGAAGAGTTCGCCGAGCGCGGCATCTACGCTCCCGCGCCCACCTACCGCAAGCACGAAACGCTCGATCAGAATGGGAAGTCCACGGGGTTCGCCACGCCCTCGGGAAGGGTCGAACTCGCATCGTCGCTACTCGAACAGCTGGGCGGCAGCGCCTACCCACAGCCCGCGAAAGGCACCATTGCGCAACACGACGTGCAACACGGCAAGATCGTGCTGGTCACGGGCGCGCGTTCGCAGCCGTTCTGGGGTTCGTCGTATTTCCAGAACGAGCTGTTCCGCGCATTGCACCCCTACCCGCGCATCGGCATGGCGCCGGAAACGGCAGAAGCGCTGGGCCTGCGGGAAGGCGACTGGGTGCGCGTATCAAACCAGAAGGGCGCCGCCGTGCTGGTGGTGCACCTGGAAAAGATGCCCTTCGGGGTGGCCAGCGCAGAATACGGCTGGTGGTTCCCCGAAAAACTCGATGGCGAAGATACCTTCGCTAGCACGCTGGCCAGCAATATCAACGCTCTCACGGGCGCCGCGCCCCAGGACTGCGAGCCGCTCATCGGCACCTGGGCATACAATGGCATAGAAGCATACGTAGAGAAGACCGATTGTCCGAGCAAATCCGCTCAGGCCTCCGCGGGCGATTCGGCTCGCGCGCCCGAGCACGGGAAGAAAGGCACGCGATGACCGTCCAGAAGAATGCTTTCATACTGTTCACCAAGCCGCCCGAGCCGGGCCTGGTGAAAACACGCCTCTCCACCACGCGCGATGGTTCATTCACGGAAGTGCAGGCGGCAACGCTGTACCGCCGCATGATGCTCGACGTGCTGGAATGCTCGATGCAAGCGCTCGACATCCTAGACGAGCAGAATCGCAAGGAACGCGAAGCCGATCCGTCGGCACCCGAGCGGGTCTACGAGTTCTACGTGAGCACCACGCCAGCCGACAGCGTGGCGAAGATGGAAGAGCTCCTGGAAAAGGAAGGCCCCTGGCCGCGTCCCATCAAGGTCATCCTCGATAGGGGCAAGGTGTTCGACGACCACTTCGATGACGCGTTCAGCCAGGTATTCGAGGCGGGATGCAGCACATGCGTTGCCGTGGGCGGTGACCTGCCCATCATGCCGCGCAAGCACGTCGTCGATGCATTCACCTGGCTTCAGCGATTCCTCGAAAACGACCCCAAAGGTGGCATGGTGCTCGCGCCGTGCCAGGCCGGCGGTACGTCGCTCGTGGGCTACACGGCGAACTGCGGCATGGACAACCAGACCGTCTACTACAACCAGTCGGGGCGCCCAGCGCTTCAGGCATACGTGGACAAGGCGAACGAACTGGGTGGGCTGCAAACAGCCCTGCTGGAAAGCGTGCCCGACGTCGACACCATGGAAGACCTCGCACATGTCGTGACCTACATCAACGCGCTCGAGATCACGCAGGATTACCAGGACCTCTTCCTGCCGCACCGCACGCTCTACTTCATCCGCGTGATGAACCTTCAAGTGGTCACGCCGCCCAATCGCAATTTCGACAACCGCGACAAACTCGACGTATAGGCTCGCCATGTCCGAGATTCTGGGAACAACCGTCAGCCTCTGCCCCGAATGCCTAAAGCAGCTTCCGGCCAACGTCGTCGCGCACGACGACGGCACGGTATGGATGGAACGCACCTGCCCCGAGCACGGCGCATTCGAGGCGTACCGCTGGCCGAACGCCGAACACTACCAGCGCTACTGCTCGCTAGCACTGCCCAGCATTCCGCCAAAGGTCACGCACCCCATGACGGCACCATGCCCCTTTTCGTGCGGCATCTGCACGAACCATCGGCGCCACCCCACGCAAGTGGGCATCGAGCTCACGCAGCGTTGCAACCTGAACTGCCCCGTCTGCTTCATGGACGCGCAACGCGACGACGACGAGCTTGCAGCGGAAGACTTCCGCCCGATATTCCGCACGATCGTCGAGAGCGCGGGAAGCCAATGCGGCGTGAACCTCACCGGCGGCGAGCCCACCGTGCGCGAGGACCTGCCCGAAATCGTGCGCATTGGGCGCGAGGAGGGCGTGAAATTCATCGAGATCAGCACCAACGGCATCGCCATCGCGCGCGACGAGGAGTTTCTGCGCGACCTGGCAAGCGCTGGCATTTCGGGCATCTACCTGCAGTTCGATGGCGTCACGCCCGAGCCGTACCTCGCCACGCGCGGAGCCGACGTGCTAGGACTGAAGCTTGCCGCCATCGAGGCGTGCCGCGCGCAGGGCGTGCAGGTCGTGCTGGCCATGACCGTGGTGGGCGGCGTAAACGAAAACCAGATTGGCGATGTCATACGCTTCGCTCTCGAGAACAACGACGTCATCGCGGGCGTCGCCCTGCAACCCGCTTTTGAAAGCGGGCGCTTCGAGGTGCGTAGGAGCAAGCCCCTTACCATGGGCGACGTGATGTACGCGCTCGACGCGCAAACCGACGGGCTCATCCAGCTCGACGACATCGTGCCGCTGGGCTGCTCTCACCCGCTGTGCGACTCGGGCGTATACCTCGCACGCACGCCAAACGGCTACGAGCCGGTTACGCGCGGGCTTACGCACGGCGAATACCTGGAACTATACGACCCCGCATCGCCGCAGGGTGCGGTGCTGTGGGATATCGCACGCAAGCGCGTGCCCGATTTCTCGGGCGGGCTGTCGGTCATCATCATGGACTACATGGACCGCAGCAACATCGACCTCGAGCGGCTGCAGCAATGCTCGATGTGCCACGCTACCGCAGACGGGCGCATCATCCCGTTCTGCAGCAGCGAGCTGAACGACGCGTCGGGAGAGCGCATCTACTCATCGCTAGGCAGATAGAAGGAACCAATCATGACGCAATGGGATACGGGGAGACAAGACGGCCCCTCGGTGCTATATCACATCGGGCACAACGTCAGCATCTGCCTTGGATGCGGGCTGTGCGCCGCATTCTGCCCGATGGACTGCTACACCATGCAACCTAACGCTTCCGGGCAAGGTCCCGCCGAACTGCCCGTTGCCGTGGCACCCGAGCGCTGCGTAGGCTGCAAGACCTGCGAGGGCCAGTGTCCCGTGGGCGCGCTTTCCATCACGGGCAGCGGACCCGAATACGACCCGTTCGTCGATCGCGAGCAAGCGCCCGAGCTTCCGCAAGACGAACGCGACCTGTACGCCTCGTGGAGCGAAACGCTGAAGAGCATTCTGAAGCTCGACTCGGAACCCGTTTCCGTGACGCTCGTTCCCGCAGGCGGCGCGCTTCCCCGCGTGCCCATCCCCACCGAGCGCATGCGCTACTGCCAGCAGGTGGTGCGCGCGAGCCAGGGCGCTTCCATCATGCTGCCGCCGAACAGGCACGCCTGCCCCGACGGCACGTCCATCCTGGGCATGACCGACGTCCCGCCGAAGCTGGCGAGCGGCGAGCTGTACGTGCTCTTCCAGAAAGTGGCTTCCATGGAAGCAGCTGCGCAAATGGTTGCCGAGCGCCCGCACCTACCCCAGCGCAGCGTCGACGCCACCGTGATGACGCCCCTTTCCCACGCAGCGGCAACGCCCGACGTGGTAATCGTGGCGGGCAACGCCGAGCAGATGATGTGGCTCACGATGAGCGCGTCATACTACACGGGCGAGCGCTTCAACTACCGCGTTTCGGGATTCAACAGCCTTTGCGTGGAGACCACGCTCTTCCCGTATACCGACGGCACGATGAACATCTCGCTTGGATGCTACGGATGCCGCGCCGCCAGCAACATCACCGATGACGTGATGTTCATGGGCATTCCCCGCATCATGATGCCCACCGTGGTTTCGGGCTTGCAGCACCTGGCAAAGAAGGCCATCCCCGATTCGCGCGCGAAAATCTACGTTCCGGCGAATCAGGAACAGTAATGGAACCGCAGGCAAACGTCGCAAGCGCAGCGTATTCCCTGCGCCCCGCCGAAAGCGGTGACGAGATAACGGTGCGGGCGCTCGTGCAAATGGGCGGCATGGATATGCCCGCCGACTGGAAAACGGGCACAGTCGCCATCGATGGCGACGGCTACGTCATCGGCTACCTACGCGTTCAGCACACGGGAACCGGTCCGCACGTTGCCCCCGTAGCCGTGCGCCCCGATTGGCGGGGACGAGGCATCGGACGCGCGCTCATGGACGACGCAGCTCGAAGGGAAGGGCCACTGAAGCTCGTTTCCCGCGGCGAGGCCGTCGGCTTCTACCGTGCTATCGGATGCCAGGAGATTTCGTTCGACGAGATTTCGGGCGACCTTGAGGAGGACTGCCTCCACTGTCCCGACCGCGAAACCTGCCAGCCCGTTCCCTTCCTCTACACGGGAAAGGAGCATCATGGCTAGCTTCGAAGATGCGGCACGGCAAGCGAGACCTACGTTCGAAGAGCTGCAGAGCGCATGCGTGCAATGCGGACAGTGCACGCAACGCTGTTCGCTGCTTGAAGCGCATGGCTGGAACCTGGGCGTGCTATGCCACGAGGCGCTTGAGGCATCGCATTCCGCAAGCAGCTTCACACGCAGCCCCTTCCTGCCGTTCACGCTCGCATGCGAAGGCTGCAACCGCTGCACCGCCCCTTGCCCGCAGGGCCTGGAACTAAGCCGCGCCTGGGCACGTGGGCGCACGCTGGCCCGCGCAGCGGGCACTATCGGCAACGACGCGCTAGGCATCGTGAAGACGGATTGCACCTGGAACACGTTCAGCGTCTTCCGCGCCGTGCAGGGAATCTCCTACGCCGACCTGCCACTGTTGCGCGTGGAACCCATCGACGCCGAACGGACGAAATGGCTCGAACTCAATTCGTATGCCCATGACGACGCCCCACGCGCTGCGACGCTCTTCTTCCCCGGCTGCGCGCTATCCACCTACGCTCCCGCGCTCACGCGCAAGGCGCTTACGTGGCTGAACGGGCAGTGCGGGCCCACCCTCCTCTCCACCGCCTGCTGCGGCATCACGCTCGACTTCATGGGCGAGCCCGAACGCGCCGCTGCGTGGAAAGACCGCGTGGTGGAGGCGATCGCCATGCAGGGCGTGCAGCGCGTCATATGCGTCTGCCCAGCCTGTGCCACGCAACTGCAAAGCGCCGCGAGGCGCGCCTCGATCGAACTTGAGTTCGTCTCGTTCGCGCAGCTTCTCGTAGACGCGGATGCGCACATCGACCCCGCTTGGTTCGGCGACAACACCCTGCCCGCAATGGCGGTCGATTCCTGCAACGACCGCGCGAGCATCCATGGCGATGCCGTACGCACGCTCCTGGAGCACGTGCCCTGCAAGCTTTCGTCCTGCCGCGGGAATGACGCGCGCTGTTGCGGAGCCGGTGGCGGCGTGAACCTCTTCAATCGCCCCATCGCCCGCGAGCGCACGCGCCACAACCTGGAACTCGCGCGCAACGCAGGTGCGCGCACGATTGTCACCTCGTGCCCCACCTGCGCGTATACCTACTCGTACGAACTTTGGGAAAGCGCGATGGAGGGCGATGGCAGCTGGAAGGACATGCACGTCGTGAATTACCTGGAAGCGGCATTCGACGAGCGCATCCCCTGGCCCGAAACCTTCCGAGCGCTCAATGACATGTGGCAGGGCAAGCATGCCGCATGGGTCGCCGCACACCTTTCGAACTAGCGGCACAGCCGCACTGGCAGACGATAAAGGAGAAGCTGAATGAAAGTACTCATGCTCAACGGGAGCCCGCGCAAGAACAGCAACACCGGGCTTGCGCTGACCGAAATGCAGCGCGTATTCGAAAGCGAAGGAATCGAATGCGTCACGTACCAGGTTGGGCAGCTCGACATCCGCGGATGCATCGCGTGCGCCAAATGCCACGAGACGGGCGCATGCGCCATCAACGACATCGTCAACGAGCTCGCCCCCGTGCTCGAGGAAGCAAGCGGCGTGGTAATTGGCTCGCCCGTGTATTTCGCGAGCGCGAACTCCACGCTCACCGCGCTGCTCGATCGCCTGTTCTACAGCACGCCATTCGACAAGACCATGAAGGTTGGCGCCGCCTTGAGCATTGCCCGACGCGGCGGCATCTCGTCGACGTTCGACCAGCTGAACAAGTACTTCACCATCACGGGCATGCCCGTAGCCAGCGGCCAATACTGGACGGGCGCTCACGGACGAGCCGTGGGCGAAAGCGCGCAGGACGAGGAAGGCCTGCAGAACATGCGCGTCGTTGCGCGCAACATGGTCTTCCTCATGAAGAGCATCGCGCTTGGCAAGGAGGCATTCGGCATGCCGGAAACCGAGGAGCGCATCTACACCAACTTCGTGCGCCCCTAATCAATCGCCCGCCCGCATTCCAAACGCAAAAGGCTCCCCCTCCGATTGAACTGCACCCCAGTTCTTGGACATGAGAAAAGGGAGGCAGTTCAGATTGGAGGGGGAGCCTTGCTTTCAACGTGAACACGCGGGGAACCGTAAGCCAGGTTTCCGCACGACGATTACTTGTTAACCTTGGGCACTTCGATATCGGTGAATTTGTCGGGGTCGCCCTTCTCGCCAATCTCGGTGGGATCGCCTTCCGCGGTAAAGTCGGTGATGCCCGCAGGCTCGTCGGTTTCCACGTTCGCGAGCTCGGCTTCGCTTACCGCCGAATAATCATGGCTCTTGAACACCTCGGTGTTCAGCAGGCCCGACGCCTTCGCCATGCACGTGGTAACCACCGCATCGCCCGTGACGTTGATGGCGGTACGGCCCATGTCGAGCAGGCGGTCGATGCCCATGATCATCGCGACGCCTTCAGCGGGCAAGCCTACGGACTCGAATACCATGGCAAGCATGATCGTGCCCACGCCAGGAACGCCAGCCGTGCCAATGGATGCCGTAACCGCCGTTAGGATAACGGTAAGCAGCGCGGTGAACGACAGGTCGATGCCAAACGCCTGGGACACGAAGATAACGGCCGCGCCCTGCATGATTGCCGTGCCGTCCATATTGATGGTGGCACCCAGCGGAATGGTGAACGACGCGACCTTCTCGTCGACGCCAATCTTCTTCTCAAGGGTTTCCATGTTCAGTGGAATCGTGGCGTTCGACGAGCTAGTGGAGAACGCGAACAGCATCACGGGCAGCATCTTGCGCAGGAACTGGAACGGATTCAGGCGCGTGAAGATGAACAGGATGAGCATGTACACGATGAGCAGCTGCACGAACAGGCCCAGGTACACCGTTCCGATGAACTTCACCATGGGCAGGATGCCCGAAAGACCCAAGTTCGCGAACGTGCGCGCGATAAGGCAGAAGATGCCAAGCGGCGCCACCTTCAGAATGAGGCCAATCATGTACATCATGACGGCGTTGAACTGCGTGAAGAAACGATTCACCGTCGCAACCTTCTTGCCCAGGCGCCCCAGGATGAACCCGAGGATGAGCGCGAAGAAGATGATCTGCAGCATCGTGCCGCTGTTCATGGCCGCCACGATATTCGTGGGAATGATGTTGATGAGCATATCGGCCATGGTCTGGTCGGTGGTGGTTGCCTTGGGCTCCACCTGCACGATCGAAGCCATGTCGAGGCCAATGCCCGGGCTGGTGAGCTGCGCGAGCATGATGGCCACCACAACGGCCAGCGCGGTGGTGCACAAGTACATGAGCACGGTGCCCACGCCCACTTTGCCCAGGAGCTTCGGGTCGCTCATCGACGCAGCTCCGCACACGATGGAGCAGAACACCAGCGGAACAACCAACATCTGCATGAGGCGGATGAACCATTGCCCGAAGACGTAGAAGACGCCCTCGATTACATACGTGTCGACCGGCGACCCTTCGGGAACCAAGATCGAACACGCGATGCCCACCACGATGCCCGCGGCAAGCGAAATGAGGATCCACGTGGTAAGACTGACTGTCTTCTTGGGCTCCCCGGTTTCAACTTCCCTAATCACGAATACCCCCTCACATAGAACAACCCCTTGTCTTGCACGTCTCATTGTAGACCCGCGACAAGAGGTTGGCTTGAGAAATTGGAACCGAATAAATAGGGATTAGGCGGTTTCGCCCCCGCAACTGGAGCCAGCGCCCGCCGTACAGCCATAACAGTGGTTCGAGAACACTATTTCGCGCGCAGGCTGCCTTTCTGCCGCGAAGTCGAAGATGGTCTTGCCGGTGGATATTTCCAACCCCAGCGCCTGGTTGAAATCGCAGTCGTACACCTTGCCCCGCCAGTCGACGCTAACTTGGCTGCGGCACATCATACCCGCCGTGGTGGCGGGGTTAAACGCCCCAATGAGGCGCTTCATGTACGATTCCAAATTGCCCTTTGCATGCAGGGCCGATGCAAAGCGGCCCGAGGGATTGTTCGTGATGGCCTCCAGGTTGGTGAATTCCACGCCATATTCCCTCGTGAGATGACGGCGATACTCGAGTTCCATCGACGCCTGATCGGGCGGCAACGTTGCCGAAGGCGGATTGTACACGAGCGTAATGGGACGCTCGGTTCCGTAACCCGCGTCATTCAGAACGCGCAGGCCCGCGATGCACGCCTCGAACGTTCCATCGCCGCGCACCTTGTCGACATTGCGCGCGCTGAAGTACGGAAGCGACGCGAACAACGTGGCGTCGATGCTGGCGTAGAGCCGAGCGAAATGCGCGTACTCGGGCTCGGTGAGGATGACGAGGTTCGTGCGCACGATGGGCTTCACGCCGCGCTGCTGCCACTGCAACAGGAACCATTCCAGGTCGGGATGCATTTCAGGCGCACCGCCCGTAATGTCGACCGCGGAAAACCCGCCCACCTCATATGCAGTCAGGCACGCTTCCATGACCTCGCGGCTCATGCATTCGTCCCTATTCGGACCGCACTGCAGATGGCAATGGCGGCATGCCAGGTTGCAGCGGTACCCCACGTTCACCTGCATGGTCGTTGGCGGGTCGTTCGTGAGCCGGTCGCACGCGGGCACGCGCTCGGCGAACGGCTCGAAACTGTTCATGACTTCTTCCACGGTACGCTCTGCCATCGCAGACCTCTTTCGCGCCTCTAGAATTCCTGGTCCTTGATGATCTTATGCGCCTGCACGCCATGCGCTAGCGCAGCCCCACCGCGAATCGCGTTCGTAACGTGGAATGCCTCGGCGATTTCCTCCTCCGAGCAGCCCTTCTGCAGGCAGGAATTCGTATACGCATCAATGCAGTACGGACACTGCACGGCGGCCGCAACGGCGAGCGCGATGAGTGACTTCTCGCGCGAAGTGAGCGCGCCATCTTGGAAAACCGCACCGTAATACCCCATGAATTTTTCCCAGAGCTCGGGCGAGAGAGCGCCCACGCCTTCGCTGGAGAAATTGACCAAATCCGCAGGATCGTAATAGGTCGCCATGAGCTTTCCTTTCAGCGGTTGGAACGATGTCTTCAATTATACGAATTGAAACAGAATCTGTGCCAGATATTCTTCGCGGAAGCGGAGCGCGGCATAGGCCACTGACCTTGGCCTTCGCGCAATTCTTTCCCTAGCGAGAAGCTGGGAATGCGAAACGTAAACAAAAGCGCAGAGGTGCCATTTTCCCGATATACTTTTCCCATACGAAAAGGCTTAGCCGATGCATCGTGAATCGGAGGTCTCGCCATGGGGAACCTATCACGTCGCTCGTTCATCGAACTCACTTGCGGGTCCATTGTCGCGCTGCCCACGCTGGCCGGAGGCATCGTGCTAGCACCCCGGCCCGCATATGCCGCAGAAGATGCAACCGACAAGCGAGAGCTTGCCGGCGGCGAGTCGGAATACGTCATCATCGACGTCGTGAACCCCTACGAAGTGGGCTTCCTGGTGGTGGATATCACAAGGGGCAAGGAAAACGAGTCGGGGCTCATCAGCTATCCGCCCGTGGAAGGCGCGCGCGTCACGGTAACATCGCGATTCAACAACAAGACCGCGCAGGGCACCACGGGAAAAGACGGCGTCGTAAACCTCGACATCAAAGAGCTTTCCATACGCGAAGACGACGAGGACCTCGAAAGCCTTAGCTACTACTACTTCTACGGCATGGTAACCGTGGAGAAAGATGGCTGGCGCCATTTCCAAACGGCGAAAATGGTCGTGGAAGGAGGAACGGGCCTGCAGGTTCCCGCGCACCCCGCCGACGCCGTGGGCACGCCCTACCCCTATCTCGTTTCGTTCGACGAATGGGATGCGCTCTACAGCAAGAACGACTTTCTCATCACCCCGGCCAACAGCGACGAGCACGCCATGACCATAAGCGTGCTCGACCTGCCAAGCGAAAGCCCAGCCACCATCGAGCTGTGGGTTGACGGCGAGAAGAGCGCACGCAGCAGCGTGAAGGCGAGCATGGGCAAGAGCGTGAAAATCGGGTCGCGCGTCGAGCGCGTGTTCGATGCGCAGACGGGCGACTGGGACACGAAGGAAGTCACAATCTACGGTGCGCCCGCCACTGGCACGCTCAAGGGCCACTATCTGCAAGAAGGCAACGACGACGCACTGCCCGTGGGCGCGAAATGCCGCATCGCGGTGCGCCAGGGGAAGAAGACGTACAGCTGGCCCCTCGCCTTCACCACCACGAAGGGCCTTATCGACGAGCCTTCCGAAAACGAAGGGCAGACCCTCTGCCCGTTCAACACGACAGACGAAAGCCAAGTGGGAGGCCTTTCCACGCAGGGGACCACCGGGCTCGACATGGTATGGCCCGGCGACATCCCCATCTTGGGCGGCGGCAAGCTGAGCTTCTGGACGCCCGACCTGCCCATCGGCATCTACGTGAACCCCTTTGGCATGGTGCAGATAACGCTGAAATCCCCGAGCTGGGGATATCTGAACGACGGAGGCAAGTCGGCGAAGAACGGCTGGGGCACGTACCCGCGCATGTCCGTTGAACAGCAGTGGAACCGCAAAGTCGGCCTGATGAAGAACATGACCGACAAGACGGCCGGGCTCGTTTCCAAGCCAGGCGCCGTACAGCAAATCGACCTGTTCAAGTCGTTTTCGGTGATGGTGAACTTCCAGCTTATGGCGCTTGCGCGCTGGAATACCTCGAAGGGCGTGTTCCAGGGCGAAGTAGCCGGCCAGCTCGTAGCGGCCATGAACTTCACGATCACCGAGAACTTCTTCGCGGGGCCCATTCCCGTGCTCCTCACCTTCTCGCTCGACGCGAGCCTGATTTTCGGACTTTCCGCCGCCGCAACGTCGGCGAAGCTGTACAAGACCGAGTCGCTCCTTGATGCAGTTGGCGATTTCTCGCGCTGGAGCTGGGACTACACAAACACCGGCTTTACGATGACGCTCAACATCACGCCAGCGGTTTCGGTGGGCGTAGGCCTGCGCGGCGTGGCATCGATTTCGGTGCGCGGCTCCATCACGCTCACGCTGTTCTTTGGCGTGCCCATGGGAACGCAGCCCGATTCGCTTCCCAGCCCGCATTTCGCCGCTGGCTGGTCGGCAGTCGTTTCGCTCGTGGTGGAGCTGTTCCTGTTCACGCATAGCTTCGCGCTGTACAACAAGGCGTTTTCGAACTTCTACGACAACTGGGATGGCCAAGGCCCCGGGGTCCTGAAACCCCACGCCGAGGAAGCCACCCTGAACGCGCTCGCCGACCTTTCGATCGAAGAGCTGCTCGATAAGATGTCGCCCATCACCGACACGATGCTCGCGCAGACGAGCGAAGCAAGCCTCACGTCGCAGTCGCTTACCGGGCAGTCGATTTCCGAAGAGGCGACCATCGACTGGGACGACATCGCAACCACAATGGAAGACCAGCTCGAGGATGGCACGGTCGTGACATACGTCGTGTACGACCTGGCCAAGGCACGTGGCGGAAACGCGACAAGCGAAGAAGACGAAAGCGCTGCGCTCGTAGACGAATCCGCACCTGAGCCCGCCCCCGTCTCTACCCTCGAACCGCAAGCAGAGGAAACGCCCATCAACAGCGAAGGCGAACTCTCGACTCAAAGCGAAGACCCCGGACGCGAAGCGTCTATTCTCCTAGAAATGTCCGATGCGAGCCTGCCCACGCCCGGCGTGGCGGCGCTCGGAGCAATGGGCGGCATTCGCCCCTCGTCGGATATGCGCCTATTCGGCACGGAAGAAAGTCACGTGTTCGGCGTGCCGCGTTCGAAGGTGACCGCCATCACGGGCACGAAGGCGGGAAGCACTGCAACGGCCACGGGCACCTGGTGCTTCCGCATCGCGGCGGTGAACGTGGGCGGCAATATGCGCACGCGCCTGGTTGCCACTTGCATCGATGGCGAAACCAAGGGCAACACGCGCATCATCGAATTCAAGACGGGCATCGACGGCATGTCGCACGACGACCTATACGATTACGACTTCGATTTCACCATCACGAACGCCGACCGCGCCGAGGACATGGTGCGATTCGTCATCGTTTCCGGCAGGCGCCTGAACTCGAGCCTTGCCACCGCAGCAACCGAGCTGGTGTTCACATCGGTTTCCATACGCGGCGGCCTATTCGTGAGCGGCGACGACGTCATCGACGCTTCGACCCTCGCGCTAAATGACGGCAGCAGCTTCTCGCGCAAGGGCAGCGAAATCATCGGCTACAAGCCCGAGGCGTACCACAGCATCCTCTCGCTGCAGATCGAATCCATTGGCGAGCACCAGAACGAGCTCATGCTCATGTTCCTCGACCGCAGCGCCAACACTGCAGAAGGCGTTCTGGGGTCATCCGCGGAAGTACGCGTTGGGCTTCTGTTCACCGACTTCAACATGTCATCGATTGCGGCACCCACGGCCAGCAGCATGGGGGCGCTTGCGGGCAATATATCCGACACGACGGCGTACGAGCTGAAGCTTTCGCCCTACAAGTACGAGGACTACGACAAGCTGTACCAGACGTTCACGGTGATGATTCGCGGGGCCGAGAAATGCCATTACCTGCTGCTGACGCTATACACGTACAAGACATACGCCGCGGTTCTGCACGAGACGATCAAATCGGTGAAACGCTGCGAGGACTACGATTCGGCCATCCGCCTGGTGCCATGCCCCGCGCAAGGGTACTCGCTTACGTCGTATCCGGAAGACCCAGCCCAGCTCACGGTGCCATCAAATGAGCACGATTACGCGAAATGGACCCTCCATTCGGCCACGTGGTCGAACGACGACACGCCCAAGCTGGTGGTGAAGCCCGTTGGTCCGTCGGGCTTCAACGTAGTGAACTTCGCGGTGAATCCCAAGGGCACCTACATTTTCTGGCCGCAGTCGCGCGACGTCGACGAAGACCGCGTGTGGGCCAACGACGGAACGGAAGACGTGAAGGAACGCCCCGCGGCGTACCACATCATGGCGTGCCGCATCCGCGGGAATCATTTCTCCGACCCATTCATCGTGGCCGACCTAGCCCATGACACCGATGCGCTGGCCGTGGTGGACACGAAGCGCAACACCGTGGTGGAGATGCTGCGCACGGAATACGTCGACACGGGCGCGCGCGACGTGGATGGGCACGTGCTCTATCACGCGTCGGACATCTGGTACACCTCGGTGCCGCCCGTGCGCTGCGCAACGGCTACGGCATGCGAAGCGGAAGAGCCCTTCGTAATC
>NZ_JAZZJS010000095.1:0-8541 GCF_056180635.1 Denitrobacterium sp.
ACCTCGTCCTTGAAAAGGTGGTCCAGCGGCTCGATGAGTTCGAAGCTCACCCCTTCGGGGAAGGGGATGAGGTTGTGGTGGCTCTTGATGGTGGAAGCCTTGCCGCCCGTCTTGGGAGCGCCGCTCTCGATGATGTCGGGATAGATGGTTCCCTGGGCCAGGTACTTCACTCCGCCCGTATGCTGGGCCACGGCGAAGAACTCCTCCCAGAACTGCGTGCCGATGATGCGGCGCTTCTGCTCGGGCTCGGTTACGCCGTCGAGCAGCTTGGCGTAGCGCTCTTCGGCATGCACGTGCACGAAGTCGACGTCGAACTGCTTGGTGAACACTTCCTCAACCTGCTCGGGCTCGTTCTTGCGCAGCAGGCCGTGGTTCACGAACACGCAGGTGAGTTGCTTGCCGATGGCGCGTGCGCACAGCGCGGCAACCACGCTGGAATCGAAGCCGCCGGAAAGGGCCAGGATGACGCGATCGTTGCCAACCTTGGCGCGAATGCCCTCTACCATCGAGTCGATGAGGCCTTCCATCGTCCAGTTGGCTTCCAACCCGCAGATGTTGAACAGGAAGTTGCTGAGCATCGTGTTGCCGTTGGGCGTGTGACGCACCTCGGGGTGGAACTGCGTGGCGTACAGGTTACGCTCGGCGCACTCCATGCTGGCAACGGGGCACGTGTCGGTTACGGAGGTGATGGTGAAGCCCTCGGGCACCTGGCTTACGGCGTCGCGGTGGCTCATCCAGACCGTCTGCTCTTCGGGGGTGCCATCCAGAAGGCGGCTTTCGCCCTGGCGCGTGAGCGGCGCAGCGCCATATTCGCCCTTTTCGGTGTGGCCCACGGTGCCGCCCAGGGTGGTGGCCATGATCTGCTGGCCATAGCAGAAGCCCAGCACGGGCACGCCCAGTTCGAATACGCCCGGGTCGACCTTGGGGGCATCTTCGGCGTATACGCTTGCCGGACCGCCCGAAAGGATGATCGCGGAAGGCTGTGCGGCTGCGATTTCCTCGGCAGGCGCATCGCAGGGCAGGATTTCCGAGTAGACATGCAGGTCGCGCACGCGACGTGCAATGAGCTGGCCGTACTGAGCGCCAAAGTCCAGTACGATGACTTTCTGCTGGGTGGTTTCCGCCACTGTTACCGCCTTTCGCGTAATGTGTAAACGCCGCTATCATAGCGCCTGCGTTCGAATGCCGCGTGCGCGTTGGCGCGTTCTCATAAAAACGCTAGGGAGCGTCACGGGTCGGTTTTCGTTGTCCTCGGTCGTTTGCGCGCATGAATGGCGGCCCATGAAAAGGGCACCGCCCTGCTGCAGGAGGGCGGCGCCCTTGCATAGCCCGCCGGGGAGGGGTTGTGGTGGGCGATATGCCTATGGCGTTGGCGCTCGGGCGCCGATATGCTGCCTAGCCTTCCTGGGTCTCGTACAGCTTTGCGATGATTGCTTCCTTGATGTGCGTGGGAGTGGCATTGTCGGTGGCAACGGCGCGAATTGCGGGCATCTGGAAATCCTTCGCGTAGAAGCTAATCTCCAAGCTGCGCCCTTGGCAGCCCACGTAGCATTGCCCGCAGCTCTGGCAGTTTTCCGGGTATGCGATGATGCTCTTCATCTGTGTGGTGTCAAAGCGGAACACGTCCATGGGGCAGACGGTGACGCAATGTTGGCAACCGACGCATTTATTTAGGTCATAGCGCTGAACGGCCATGATGAACCTCCTTCTCTGGCTTTCTATTTACCCCAGCTGCTGCTGGATTGCTCCTCGGGCAGCCCAAGCGCCTTCGCCTCGGTGGGGAAGCGGACGCTGTAGCGCGACGCATAGTCCTCGCCAAGGTCGCCCTTCCATTCGTCTTTCACGGGGATGCGTTCGATAACCGGTTCGCCGTTATCGCCCTTGGTAAGCGTGATGTAACAGAGGAAGTTATCGTCGTCTCGGAATGGGTAGTCGGTGCGGAAGTGCAGGCCGCGGCTCTCCTTGCGTTCCAGGTTGGCGCGAAGCTTGAGCTCGGCGGAGAGAACCTTGTGCTTCATCTCGATTGCCATGCGCAGCTGGTGAGGATTGCTGGCCGCGAGATTGGGGATGACCTTGTCGCGCATGTTGATGACTTGCGTGAGCGTGGCCTGCAGGGTTGCCTCGTCCTGGGCGACGAGCACCCAATAGGGCGACATGATGGCCTGGAGCTGATCGCGTGCGCCATCGGGGGAGAAGCCCTTTTCCACGCTCATCGGCGCGAGAATTTCCTCGGAGAGCTCCGCAATGCGTTCCGCGGAGATGGTCCCGGCGGAGGCCGTCTGCGCATACGCCGCCGCCGACTTGCCGGCGATGTCGCCTTGGATGCTCGCGTAATTGCTGGTGAAGCCAACGCCAACGGGATACGCTGCGCCCGTGGGGGAGCTGGCGTTCGCGCCGTCGCCGGCAACCCACAGGCCGGGTATGCCGGTGTAGCCCTCCAGGTCGTCCAGGCCGCAGAATACGCCGTTGCTCATGTGGGCGCTCATGCCGAGCGCGGCGCCGTATACGTCTGCCTTCGGTTTGGGCGACATCATCTTTCCAATGCGGATGTCGTTGGGGTTACCCGAGACTGTGCCGCCTCGGCGCGTGATGTCGGCTGTGGCCTGATGCTCGATGTTCGTGCCGTCATTGGCGCTCGCGCCGTTTACCGTGTTCGTGACGCGGCTCATAACCAGCGTCTTCTCTTTGCTTGTCGCGTAGCTTGCGGCCGTGTCGGCCGTGATGTCGCCGCCGCAGAGCCAGATGTTCTCCAGATAGTCCCAGTTGTTGTTGATGAAGCTGCAGCCAGGGGCGAAGCTCGTGGTCGCGTGGAAGTCGTCGTATTCCTTGCCCGCAATGGGGAGGCCCAGATGGTATGCGATGTATTCGCCGTCGAAGGTGTTGCCGCCAACGGGGTAGCCCGTGGGCTTGTAGCTGCCGCCGCCCATGGCCATAACCACTGCCTTGGCATTGAACGTGATGACGGTTGCCGAGGGAACGTGCAGGCCAACGGCTCCCACGATGCGTCCCCCGTCCTTTTCGACGTTGGTAATCATCGTGTAGTCAACGACGGTAATGCCGTTTTCCTCTAGGAGCGGAACGACGCGGGCGTGGCGGTCGTGATCGGCGTTCTTGTCGTAGTACGCTTGGTAGTCGAGGGAATCCCAGATGGAGGTATCGGCTGCCCGGTCGTAGCGATCCATGATGCCCCATGCGACCAGGCGCTCGTATGCCTCCTTGCTGTGGTCGATCCACTGCTGGTACCAATCGAGGTTCACGACGTATTCGCCTCCGCGCTGGATGGCGGTGCGGAATGCCTCGGCATCGTCGCCCATGTCCGGGTCGAACCAGCGGTGGCTTGAGGGCCAGGGCGAAAGTCCCGAATAGCCGGGGCGTCCCTTGTCGACGAGAACGACGTTGCGACCAGCGCTTTTCGCCGCCATAGCCGCGTTCATGCCCGCGAACCCTCCGCCAATCACTAGCACGTCGCATTCGTACGAGGTGGTGTCCGGTGAGGCAACTTCGGGTACGGGAAGCTCTTCGGTGACGACGCTGGCGGATGCCGTTGCGCTTTCCGATTTGGATTTTGGAGAGGCGCATCCGCCGAGCGTTGCCGCCGCGGCTGCCGATACGCTCATGATGCCGGCGTCGCGTAGGAACGCTCGGCGTGAAAGGCCGTGGGATGTGATACCCATTTTCCCTCCTCTGTGTCCGGTCTTGCGACCTTGTCTGCTGAAAGCCCGTTTGGGTGCCTCAAGGGTAGGGGAGGGGTGTGTTTCGCGCGTCGGGCGAAACGGCCATTTCTGCGCACGGAACTCATACGAAACGTACATTGCCCAGGTAGATAGGGAGTTTTACTTGGTATGCGATTGGTGCTTCGCCAAATGCGTCTAGTTGCGGAAGGCGTCGACGTAGGCGATGAAATCCTGCTTGCGGTGAATGTCGAGCTTTCGGTAGAGGTGGCCTTGGTGCGTCTTTACCGTGCTCTCGCTAATGAACAGCTCTTCGGAAATACGTTTTGCCGATAGCCCGCGATAGGTGAGCACGGCGATGTCGAGCTCACGTTGCGTGATGCCCTTGCCCTCGCAGGCGCGCAGGACGAGATTGCGCTGCCAGTCTGCGTTGGACATCGCGGCTTCCTGGTTGGTGCGCGCTGCATTCTGGAGGAGCAGGAGCACGATGCTCGATGCGGCGAGGAAGGCGGAGATGCAGGCGATGGGGATGATGAGGTTGGCTCCCGTTGCGTATGCGAGGATTCCGGTAATCGAGAGAAGGTCAATCGAAATGAACTGGGGCAGCGCGACGACGAGCATGCCGAAGAGGGCGAGGGGGCGAATGGAGGCAGAAGGGTTTCCCGTAGCGTTGGTGGCGACGATGATGGCGGCGAGGACGGCGAAGAGGTGCTCGCCGCTTACCATGAGGCGCTTGCCAAGCAAGGTCCCGGTTCCGTCGCCGCAGGTGGCAACGAGTAGAAGCGTTCCCATGAAGAGGAGGGAGAGCAGGGCGAAGGCCGTGAATATGATGCGTGATGAGTGGCCATGGCGAGACGCGAGCAGGCAGAGCGCCACGCAGCCGGCCAGACCGCCTAGGGCCGTTATGGCATAGGGGATGCCCTGCAGGGTTCCCGCGGTGAGCGTGCCTTGCTCCATGGCCGTGAACAAGCGAACGCATATCGCCGCAAAGAACACGAATACCAGGCAGAGGGCGAGCACCTTCCGCATTTCGCCGGAGCGCGCCTGCGAAAGTTCCGAGGTGGAAGGGTGGATTGTCGATTCGGATTCTGCGCCCTCGCATTTTTCCTCTGCGCTCTTTCGGTTTTCGTAAAACGCTGCTGTGGCGCATACGATGGGGCACGCGAGCAGCGCCGGCATGCAGAGCTGCGGAGCGACGAGCGTTGCCGCGATCCATAGGGTGCTGAAGAGGCAATACGAGAGTGCGATGACGATGACCGCTCTGTTGCCCGGAAGCGTGGCCGCACGCTCGAGCAGGGCAATTGTGAAAGCTGCCACCGCATAGGCACACAAGGCGATTGCGATTCCCTCGATGATGGGCGACCCGATTCCCCATGTGGCTTCGAGGGAGCTCGGCGCATCGAAGCAGATGAGCGCTTCGCCGACGAGCCCCGCTACGCCCGCCGAGAGGACGATGGCGTCAAGCGCCCGTGGCCTCCCGTGCGGCCACGTCGCGATAGCCAACGCGTAGAGCACGATGAGGACAATGGCGTAGAGGGCGTGCCGGGCGGGGATGTCCGCGAATTGCGAGGAGGCGAACGTAGGCGAAAGAGAGATGGGGAAATAGGGGCTTACGTGCAGAAAGGCCCAGAAGCAAGCCAGTGCGACAATGAGGATGGCGTTGTCTTTTGCTATGTAGGAGATTTTCGATTTCATTGAAAGCATTCTAGCAATTATCATCGGCGCGGGCATGCGCGCAATCCTCCCGCGCGTGCGCAGCGCATTTTCCGCGTGAAACCCCGATATCACTCTATCGCGCGATAGTGTTTCTTGCTACGATATGCCAAATTGCCGTACGAAAGGATGCATTATGGCTGAGCAAGAGGAAAACTTCGAGCGTATTCAGGCCCATCGCAGCGAAATCGATGCGATTGACAAGCAGCTTGTCGCTCTGCTGAACGAGCGTGCAACGCATCAGCTTGCCATCCGCGCTCTGAAGCCGGGCGCCCATATGGGCCTGTTCGACCCGAAGCGCGAGGAAGAGATTTTCGCGCGCGTTCAGGAATATAACGAGGGTCCGCTGTATCCCGATAACCTCCGTGAGATTTACGCCGCCATCCTCAAGGTTTCGAAGGAGATGCCGTCCGCATGAGTGAGTCCAAGCTAAAAGGCGTGCAGGGTCTTCCCGATTACGGCACCCGCACCGATGAGATAACCATTTTCGCCGGCCCCTGCGCGGTGGAGTCGTACGAGCAGTTCGCGGCTGTGGCCGAAGTCGTTGCCGAAGAGGGTCTGCACTGGATTCGCGGTGGCGCGTTCAAGCCGCGCACCAACCCGCATTCGTTCCAGGGCCTGGGCGAGGCTGGCCTGCAGATCATGCAGGAAGCCGGCAAGAAGTACGAGCTGAAGACGCTTACGGAAATCATGGATTCGGCTCATTGCCCCATGGTGCACAGCTACGTCGACGGTCTGCAGATTGGCGCGCGTAACTGCCAGAACTTCAGCCTCCTGCGTACGGTGGGCCAGGTAACCGCCGATAGCGATAAGCTCGTTCTCTTCAAGCGCGGCCTGGCGAACAGCGTTTCCGAATGGTTGTCGGCCACGGAATACATCACCATGAACGGCAACGACAACGTCATGCTGTGCGAGCGCGGCCTGCGCACGTTCGAAACGTCCACGCGCTTCACGCTCGACATCTCCGCCGTTCCTGTCATCCACAAGCAGAGCCTGTATCCCATCTGCGTGGATGTAAGCCATCCTGCGGGCGTTCGCGACCTGGTGCCGCCTCTGGCGCGCGCGGCAATCGCCGCCGGCTGCGACGCCATCATGGTCGAGGTGCATCCCGACCCGCAGAACGCGAAGTCCGACAACGCGCAGCAGCTCACGCCCATGCAGTTCAAGGACCTCTTGGCCGACCTGCGCGAGATTGCCGCCGTGTTCGGCAAGAAGCTCGTCTAGCGCATCTGGCGCAAGAATAGCCAAGGGCGCGTCCCATTGCGGGGCGCGCCCTTTTCGTTTTGGTTTGATTTGCGTGCGGTGCTAATTGCCTACGCTGGGTGACGAAGCGCGGCACGCGTAGGCCGGGGGCAAGCAGGCGGCGCCGGTGCAGCATATAGGGGGTTGTGGTCACGCTGCGAAGTCCGGTGGAGAGCCGATTGGCTAAAGAAAGCCGCCAAAGGTAGGGTGTTCCAGCCTATGGTCGGTGCCTGCGCTCGTCTTCCCACGATTTCCCGCGAGCCATCTCCCAGATGTATGCCTCCGTGCTTCCACGAACGCGGCCGGCGGGTAATCATGGGGCAAAGTATTCCTTTGCGCGGTGCATTCGTCTACCACCCAAAACGCGGGTATTTGCGTTTTCCCATCCACATAGATTGGGTGAACTTAGCGATTTAGCTGGGGAATTGGTTAATTGGCGTCGTTGTTGCCCCTAAGGGCGGCCCAAACCGCCTTCTTTGCGCGCAGGTACTCCTCGCTTAGCTCGAACGGCTCGTTTTCCGCTGCGTTTCGTTCCACGGAAATGGCGGTGCGAATGGTGGAGGGCTCGCCTGCCTGCGGGTTCCCCGCGAGGACGTAGATGCGTTGCGCCAGCGCGACGGCTTCGTCTACGTCGTGCGTGATGACGAGCGCCGAAAGCCCGAGCTCGCTTGCAACGCCTGTGAACCATGCGCGCATGTCGGCACGCGTCATGGCGTCGAGCGCGCTGAAGGGCTCGTCCAGAAGCAGGCATCGTGCTCCCGTTGCATAGGTGCGCAGGAACGCGGCGCGCTGCCTCATGCCTCCCGAAAGCTGATGGGGCCACATGCGCTCCGTGCCGTCGAGCCCGAACGTGGGGAAGAGGCGCGCGACCTTTTCGCGCGCCTCGCCTTTGCCCATGCCCTGCAGAACGAGGGGAAGGGCGACGTTGTCGATAATGCGCTTGTGGGGCAGAAGCAGGTCCTTCTGGAGCATGTAGCCGATGTGGCCCGGCTTGCCCGTCACGTCTTGGCCGTGCGCATACACGCGCCCCTTTCGGGGCGCGATGAGGCCCGCCAGCGCATGGAGGATCGTCGTCTTGCCGCATCCCGATTTCCCGATGAGGCAGCAGATTTCGCCCTCGCTCACATGCAGGTTCGCATTGCGGACGATGAGCTCGTCGCCGTAGCCTATCTCTAGGCCGCTTCCCTCGATGGCGAAGGGCTGCATGCGCTCGCCGCTATCGCCAGCCTGCATTATCGTGCGTCGTCCTTGCATGATGGGTTCGCTATCCCAGGTAGTCGTTCGTGAAGCCGGCGTCGAGGGCAAGCTCGGTCTCGACGAGCTTGTTGTCGTTGAGCCACTGGTAGTAGCGCGCCCAGCGTTCGCCGTCGAACGTGCCCCATTCGCTTGCGTCGTCGACGTACTTGCCGGCCAGGTATTCCATGCTCTTCGTTACCAGCTGGGAATCGAGCTCGGGAACGGCTTCCACCAGGATGCGCGCGGCTTCGGTGGGGTTGGCCACCGCGTATTCGTAGCCCTTGCGCGTAGCCCTCATGAATGCGCGCGCCACGTCGCCCTGCTGCGCCAGGAAGTCGTTATTCGCCGCGATGACCGGCGTGTAGTAATCGAGCGCCTCATCGTAGTCGATGAGGGAGAAGTAGTTGTATGCGAAGTTCTGCAGCTCGGCATTCTGAACCGCCCAGCCCTCGTACACCCACACGCTGTCGAAGGCGTTGCTGCGCAGGCCGGCTACGTCGTCGTCCACGGCGTAGGGCACCATTTCGAGCTTCGCGTAGTCGCCGCCGTCGGCGGTTACGATGTCGCGGATGGTGGCCTGCTCCACGTCCTGGTTCCAGGTGGCGTAGCTGTGGTTTTCCATGGCGCGGGGGCTTGTGATGCCGTCTTCCTTGCGGCTCATGATGCCGCTCGTGTTGTG
>NZ_JAZZJS010000096.1:0-2065 GCF_056180635.1 Denitrobacterium sp.
GCAAAGCCCTTCTCTGCCGCCTCATATCGCGGCCCGTCGTGCGCTCCAAAAGCTCTACGAGCTGCAACGCCACCTGGTCGAAACCGTGAGGCCAGTAAAGATCCTCTTTCAGCAAGGGAAACACCGCCAGCCCGTCCGCAGCCAATTCGCGATTCCGCCGGATATCGTCGAGCGCTTTCTCCCGCACATCGCGCAGCGCCTTATCCAAAGCCGCCTCAGTATGCGCAGCGCCCGGGTGCGACCCCAGCTCGATTGCGGCCTGCGCGATGGAATCCAGATCGAGATGAGCCAAGCCATCGTAATTGACGCCCACGGGCGTGCCTTTGATCACGATATCGGGAACGCGCGAGTTCTTGGAACCGGGAAGGGCATGCTCGGAAGTCTTTCGAGGGTTCAGCGTCAGCTCTCCGAGCTCCAATCCAAGGCTGTCTATGGGCAAGCGCATAAAAGCAGCGCAAAGCGATTCGGTTGGGGACCAGGCGTTGTCATTCATGAAGGAGAGGGTTTTTCGAGCCGCGTCGATTCCCCGAATGCTTTTTGCGCGCTCGAGGAAACGCCGGATCTTCTCCATGCTGGTTGCAGGCTCAACAAAGTACGCGACGGGGCCATTGTACGGGTCGTCCGCATTGCGGGAAAACGTGCCGCACAGCTCATGGCCCAGCAGGAGATGCTCTATGGGGTCCATCGATTCGGCAAGCTCCACAAAGAGCAGCTCCGGCCCGCTGATCGCAATGCCATTGCCAAGGGCCACGAAGGAGCGGCTGGGAATACCCCCTGCGTATATTGTGCTTGTCGTATCGCGAACGCGTATTCGCTTCGCGTTGCTTGGTGCGACGATATCCAAATGGGTTCCGGCAAGGCAATACGGCGCCCCAAGCTCAAGATTGTCGAGCGCACCTCGAGTGAACCGCTTGCCCTTTTCGAGTTTTGGCGAAACTATGTCCGAGCGTTTGCGGCCAGCACGGCCATGTTTTCCATTGGCCCGAAGAGCTCGCGTAATACCTAAGGCAGTATGCTTATTGAACGTGATTTCCATTGGGGAAGGGTAACACTGCATAGCAGTGCGATTCCGCAGCATACGTCAGATTCGCTTATCGCACAGAAACGAACCTCCATGCGGCCGATTATTGCACTTGTTTTGTTCAGTAAAAAATGCGACCTGGGCAAATGCAGAGTGGCAACCAAAATAAGTGCAATAATTTGAGAACGGTGCTGAAATACGCGAACGCGGCAAAGGGAATTGGTCTACGTGTACCATTCATTCTGGGCGTAAGGCCACTTCCACGAAATCGCCTGCATGCGGTGGGTTACTGCCGTCCATCAGGTAGTACGCATGCGCTTGCTCCGCTGCCAGCGGGCCAGGACGCCCACCGGGGACGGGCGCAGCCTCGATTACGCCGTCATCGGCAGCCGTAAGCACCAGCTGCTTCACGCCGAAGAAGGTGCCGCCCTCGGACGGACGCTGCTCGCCTGCGAGCTTGCCGCCCTTATGGCGGAAAGCCGGCATATCGCAAGCCATGCGCACACGCAGGCGCACAGGGCCCGGCTTTTCGCCGAACCACACCTGCATGGCCGGCTTCAGGTAGAAATCCGTCGTGAACGCCGCGCCGCCGGGTGGTCCCGAAATGCCGATCACGGGCACGCCGTCGAGCAACGAGCATGAGCTGTGATGGCCGGGCCCGTGGTTCGTCTGGTGGTACAGAACGCGGCCGATGCGCTCGAGCACCTCGAGCGACCAATCGTCCGAACCCTTCGACGAACCCGCGTTGAGCACGATGATGTCCGCCTCGGCAGCCGCGCGCCGCAAGGCTTCCTCGATAGCCTGCGGGTCATCGCGCACGATGCCGTAGATGATCGGCTCGCCGCCCCATTCTGCGATCTTGCCGCGCATGAGCAGGCTGTTGCTCTCGATGTTGCGGCCGCGCGGGATGGTGCCGCCAGCAGGGGCAAGCTCGTTGCCCGTGGGGATGAAGGCAACGCGCGGGCGGGCGACCACCTGCACGGACGCATTGTTGCCGCTCGCGATATGCGCAGCCAGAAGCGGCGTGATGCGCATGCCGGCGGG
>NZ_JAZZJS010000097.1:0-3656 GCF_056180635.1 Denitrobacterium sp.
GAACGGCAGCGCGACCCATGCGAACGTACACGGGGCCATCGGTGCGAGCGGCGAGCTTGATGGAACTGCGAGCCGCTTCGTAATCGGCGGGAACGAGCACCGTCATGCCAGGAAGCTCGCGCATGAGCGCAACGTCTTCGAGCATCTGGTGGCTACCGCCGTCGGGGCCTACCGACACGCCAGCATGCGTGGGGCAGATTTTCACGTTCAAGCCGGAATAGGCGACGGTGTTGCGAATCTGGTCGTATGCACGGCCGGTTCCGAACACGGCGAAAGAGCCCGTGAAGGCAATCTGGCCGGCGAGGGACAGGCCAGCTGCGACGTCGATCATGTTCTGCTCGGCGATGCCGCAGTTGAACAGGCGCTCGGCATTGCCGTCGGCGGCCTTCGCGAACTTAGCCGTGGTGGTGGAGCCGGAAAGGTCGGCATCGACGGCAACTACGGGAACGCCCTCTTCGGCGAGTTCCGCAAGCGTTACGCCAAACGCGGCGCGCGTGGCCTTCTTTTCCTGAGCCTGTTCGGGAGTGGCGAATTCTACCATGCCTGGCCTCCTCTAAGCCTGAAGCTCGGCCAAAGCGGTGGCCAGCTGATCTGCATTGGGGGCCTTGCCATGCCAGCCCACCTGATTTTCCATGAACGAAATGCCCTTTCCCTTCACCGTATGGGCGATGACGGCGTGAGGCACCTGGCCACCCTGCTGCTTGAGGGAGGAAAGATGCTCGATGAGTGCGGGGATGTCGTGGCCGTCGACTTCGGAAACGCTCCAGCCGAATGCCTCGAACTTCTGGGCGATCGGGCCCTCCTGAACGACTTCCTGAACGGGACCGTCGATCTGCAGGCCATTCGCGTCGACGATGGCGATGAGGTTGCCGAGCTTCTGGTGAGCGGCAAACATGGCCGCTTCCCAGACCTGACCCTCTTCGCATTCGCCGTCGCCCAGCACCGTGAAGACGCGGGCGTCGTTGCTTTCCAGGCGCAGGCCGCATGCGAGGCCGGCCGCGACGGACAGGCCCTGCCCCAGCGAACCGGTGGAAACTTCCACGCCGGGAACGAGGTGGCAGTCGGGGTGCCCCTGCAGGCGCGTGCCAAGCTTGCGCAGCGTCATGAGCTCTTCCTGGGGGAAATAGCCGGCATGAGCCAGTGCAGCGTACAGAGCCGGAGCGGCATGACCCTTCGCGAGGATGAAGCGATCGCGCGTCTCGCTGGCGGGATTCGCCGGGTCGTGATTCATAACGCCGCCGAAATACAGCGCCGTAAGAATATCGATACACGAAAGGGAGCCACCCGGATGGCCGCTACCTGCCTCGGCGATCATCTTCACGATATCGACGCGCATTGCACGCGCACGATCTTGCAAAGCCAATGAGTCCATCCTAATCCTTCCTATTGGGAAACGCGCCAACGGTGGTACCCGATGACGAATTCCTCGAGTCGCCCGCCCAGCACCGCGTCGACGTTGCCCGTCTCGACGCCACTGCGCAGATCTTTAACCAACTGATAAGGGTAGAGCACATAATTGCGTATTTGGCTTCCGAAGGAATTCTCCATTTTTTCGCCGCGCAATTCGGCCAATTCCTCCTGACGCTTGCGCTCTTCCAATTCGTAGAGTTTCGCCTTCAGAACGCGAAACGCCGCTTCCTTGTTCTGGAGCTGGGATTTCTCGTTCTGGCACGTGACCACCAAACCCGTGGGCATATGCGTGAGGCGCACCGCGGAATCGGTGGTGTTCACGCACTGGCCGCCCGGACCGCTGGAACGGTACACGTCGACGCGCACGTCGGACGGGTTCAGGTCGACTTCGATATCGTCGGGGAGAACGGGCATCACCTCGACGCTTGCGAACGTGGTATGACGACGCTTCTTGTCGTCGGTGGGCGAAATGCGCACCAGGCGATGCACGCCGATTTCGCTGCGGAGCATGCCGTAGGCGAAGCGCCCATCGACCTGGAAGCTCGCGCGCTCGATGCCGATGACCTCGCCCGGCTGGGCATCGAGAACCGTGACGTCCCAGCCCTTTTCCTCGGCGTAATGCGTGTACATGCCGAAGAGCATATCCGTCCAGTCCTGGGCCTCGAGGCCGCCAGAACCGGGGTTCACGGTAACGATGCAGGATCCCGCATCGAAACGACCATCGAACCACGACTCGATTTCGAACTGATCGAGCAGGGCCACCAGACGCGAACGCGCCTCCTCGGCCTCGTGGGCGAATTCGGGGTCTTCCTCGGCGAGGTCGCATGCCGTGCGGATGTCGTCGATGAGAGAGCATGCCTCGTTGAACGATTCGATAGTGGAACGCGTATCGCTCGCCTGCTTGGAAACGGCCTGCGCATGTTCGGAATCGTTCCAGAAATCGGGCTGCGAGCATTCCTCGTCGAGCTCGGCAAGCAGCGCCTTTGCGTCTTCGATATGCAGATAGTCGCGCGCGGCTTCAAGACGGCGCGACAGTTCGTCTATGTCTTTCAGGTTTGCCATGTAATCCTAACGAGCGCGTTCGCCCGGAGGCGAACGCATCGTATTGCCTAGTTGTTCAGCATGCCCGGCTGGCCGTGGCACTTCTTGAATTTCTTGCCGCTACCGCAGGGGCACGGGTCGTTGCGCCCTACGTTGGCGTACGGGTCTTCCTTGTCTTTCACGAACGTGGCCGGCTTCGCCGTGGCGGCGGGCTTGGGAACCGCCGTGGGCATGGGAGCCGCACCCTGCGCGGCGGCTGCAGCCTGCTGAACGCGCTGCGCCGTGGTGCGCGAGGAATCGTCGAGCGTGCGCTCCGGCGAGGAATAGCTGATCCTGCCGCGCAGCGGGTCGGCCTGCTCGGGTACGGCGGGGGCTTCCTTCTTGGCAATCTGCAGACGCAGGATGGTGCGCAGGAATGCCTCGTACATGCCATTCGTCATCTCGCCGAATGCGCGATGGGCCTCGTTCTTGTACTCCACCAGCGGGTCGCGCTGGCCAAACGCACGCAGGCCAATGCCCGTGCGCAGGTAATCCATATTCGAGAGGTGCTCCATCCAGCGCGTGTCGATGATGCGGAGCATGATGTTCGCCTCGAGCCCCTTCATCACCTCGTCGCCCAGAAGCTCGTGCTTCTCGTCGTAAATGCGCGTGAACTCGGAAACGATGGCATCGGACACGACTTCGGGGTCGTCTTCGTGGTCGACGGATTCCACCGAGAAGGGCACGCCGTCCATGTTCTGGACCCACATGTCGACGGAACGCATATCCCAGTCGTCGCTGGGAGCGCGATCGGGGCAGTTTTCCTGGACGATGGGCTCGACGCAATCGCGCATGATTTCGGGCACGCGCTCGGAAACGTCCTTGCCGTCGAGGATGGCATTGCGCTCTTCGTAGATGGCCTTGCGCTGCAGGTTCATCACGTCGTCGTATTCGAGGACGTTCTTACGTGCGGCGAAGTTCATCGTCTCCACCTGGCGCTGGGCGTTCTCGATGGCCTTGGAGACCATGGAAGCCTGGATGGGCATGTCCTCCGGCATGTCGGTGCGCTCCATCATGGCGCCGATCTTGTCCATGCGGTCGCCGCCGAACAGGCGCATGAGGTCGTCTTCCAGCGACAGGTAGAACTGCGTGGAACCCGGGTCGCCCTGACGACCGGCACGACCGCGGAGCTGGTTGTCGATTCGGCGGCTCTCGTGGCGTTCCGT